>NZ_PTQX01000010.1:0-217147 GCF_002943475.1 Limnohabitans sp. TS-CS-82
AAGGTGCTCAGCCATCTCGGCTTCAAGGGCTCGCTCGACCAAGCGTTTGGTCAATTGTTTGAGAAGCCCGTTTTCTCCGATGAGGTCTTCAGGCTTTTTGTAATCCGCCAACAGGCGGTCTATCAGTTCGTTGCTTACGGTCATTTCTCTTCCTTTGAAGATGAAGGCAGTTTCCTGCCATTAGACCGTTTACACAAAATCTAGGACACGCCCCTGCGCCCCTGCAACAGCACGTCGCGACAACCATCGTAATCACCCATGCACAGCGCTAAACCGCCTAGAAAGGCTTGAAAAATAGCTTACAATGTCGCCTTGTCGGTGGTATAGCTCAGTTGGTTAGAGCGCAGCATTCATAATGCTGATGTCGCAGGTTCAAATCCCGCTACCACCACCAAAAATAGAAACCCACAGTTTTGCGACTGTGGGTTTTTTCTTTGGTGTTTACTTCTATGCCTTAGAAACCGCATGCTTTTTCCTGACTGGCTATCCTGCAAGCCTTCACTTGGAAAACTTCGCATGGACCTCCTCACCAACCCACAAACTTGGATCGCCTTTGGCACACTCACCGCCTTAGAGCTGGTGCTGGGCATCGACAACATCATCTTCATTTCCATCTTGGTGGACAAATTACCTGCGGCCAAACGTGAGATAGCGCGGCGCGTCGGCTTGTTCATGGCCATGTTCATGCGCATCGGCTTGCTTTTGATCTTGTCAGTCATCGTAGGACTGGTCGAGCCTATCTTGACGGTGATGGACAAAGCCGTTTCTGGACGAGACCTGATTTTGATCATCGGCGGCTTATTCCTGATCTGGAAAAGCACCGGTGAGATTCACCAGTCGTTTGAAGGCGAAGAAAGCAGCAACCCTAACGCCGCTAAAGCCACCTTCACCAGCGTCATTTTGCAGATCATGGTGATCGATTTGGTCTTCTCGCTCGACTCCATCATCACCGCGGTGGGCATGGTGGACGAAGTCGCCATCATGATCGCAGCCGTCGTCACGTCGGTGGGCTTGATGATGTTGTTTGCCAAAGCCATTGGTAAGTTTGTCTCCGAACATCCCTCAATCAAGATGTTGGCCTTGACCTTCTTGGTTGTCGTGGGCGTGGTGTTGATCGCAGAAGGCGTGGGCCACCATATCCCGAAAGGCTATATCTACTTTGCCATGGCGTTTTCGGTGATTGTGGAGATGCTCAACATCCGCTTTCGCAAACGTGCCAAGCAAGTGGTCCATCTGCATCAAGCGCGCATCCCTGGCGAATAAACAAAGGCAAAATGGTTTTATCAATTTTTTGAATAAAACCACATGCAGCTGCTACTCAAAAAAATCAATCTGTTTGGGCATTTCTACAAAGCGCTGCACTACTTCATCACCAAGAACAAAGGCCGAACTGCACGCCAGAAAGTCTTTTCGCTGCTGCACCCCACCAGCACGTCGGGACCGCTACACCGTTACATCGACCATGTGATCATCACGGCGGTCTTGGTGTCAGTGATGAGCATCATCTTGGAAACCGTGCCCGAAATTCACGCCATCTTCGGGCCTGAGTTCAAACTGCTGGAGTGGGTGACTGTGGGGATCTTCACCATCGAATACGTGGCACGAATTTACAGCTGCTGCGAGCTCGAAGAATACGAACACCCCATCAAGGGCAGACTGCGTTACATGATGTCTGTCAGCGCGTTGATCGACTTGTTAGCGATATCGCCGTTTTACTTTGATCTGATCTTTCACGAAAACTTCGACCTGCGGTTTTTGCGGGTGTTTCGTCTCTCACGCTTACTCAAACTCACCCGCTATACCGGCACGCTCAACACGCTGTTCAAAGCTGTGCAACGCGAGCACCGCGTGTTGTTTGCCTCTGCGTTCATGATGCTGCTGTTGGTGATCTTGACGGCCAGTTTGGGCTTTGAGCTGGAGCATGCCGCACAGCCGGACAAGTTCGAAAGCATTCCAGCCACCATGTATTGGGCCGTCATCACCCTGGCCAGCGTCGGTTATGGCGACATCACACCCGTCACACCCTTGGGACGCGCCATGACGGTGGTGATCAGCCTGATTGGCATTGGTATTTTTGCCATTCCCGCAGGCTTGATGGCTTCGGCTTTCACCGACCAGTTGCGCATTGACCGCGAAACATTTGAAAACGAGTTCCGCAAAGCCGTGGCCGACGGCCGCTACTCCGCCCACGACCGCCAAGCCTTAGACGCCGAAGCCGAGCGCTTGCACCTGACACCCCAAGACGTGAACCGCATCATGGAGCGTGTGCGCAATGAAATGCGCAGCGTGGGCCACGACGTGACTGAAGGCCTAGACCCCGAGGTGATGCTGGAGCGCTATCGCCAACAAATCAGCAACTTACGCAGCATGGCGCATGGCAAAAGTGCAGCGCAAATCAACACGCTGCTGACCGATGAAGCCAAATCGACGGCTGTGGAGCGCGAGATTTGGCAGTCACTGCGCCAAAAGTAAAACGCGCACAAATCGGAATTTAAAAATAACGCGACAGAGGTGGCGTCTTACAACAAGGCCAACGCGTCTTGCGCGGCCACACGGCCTTCGTCGGTGGGCACCACCCATACCTCGACGGCGCTGTTCGCGGTGTGAATCGCACACACCGCATCGCCCTTGGCCGCTTGGTTCGCGGCTGCATCCACAGACACGCCAAGGTAAGACAACGCATCTGTGACCTGTTGACGCAACACAGCATCGTGCTCACCCATGCCGCCTGTGAACGCCAGCACATCCAGCCCACCCAAGCACGCCGTCAAGGCACCCGCTTCGCGCACCACGCGGTGTGCAAACAAATCGGTGGCAAATTGGGCAGCGTCTGAGCCAGAGGCCCGCAAGGTGCGCATGTCAGCGCTTTCGCCAGACACGCCCAGCAGACCGCTTTGTTTATAGAGCAGCTTTTGAATGGCGTCGTGCCCCCAACCTTGCTCCATCAAGTACAGCAACACCCCAGGGTCAAGCGCGCCGCTGCGGGTACCCATCATCAGCCCATCCAAAGCCGAAAAACCCATGGTGGTGGCACAGCTTTCATGCGCACGCGTGGCGCACAAACTGGCACCGTTACCCAAATGGGCCATCAGCGTGCGGCCACCCGAACGTGGCGAGACACCTTGCAACACTTGGCTCACATATTGGTAAGACAAGCCATGAAAACCGTAACGGCGCACACCTTGAGCCGTGAGTTGGCGGTCAATGGCAAACGTGGTTTCTAGGGGCGACAGTGTGCGGTGAAACGCAGTGTCAAAACACGCCACTTGCGGCACGTCCGGAAAAGACGCAGCAAACGCCCGCACACCCGCCAAGTTATGCGGCTGGTGCAAAGGCGCCAACGCGTTGAGCGTGGCCAATTGCACCAACACCTCGGGCGTCACACGCACGCTGTTTGTGAAAAATTGGCCACCATGCACCACACGATGCGCCACAGCTTGCACCTGCAGGTGTGAAAAATGGGACATCAACAACAGGTCGAGCGCGCTGAGTGCGGCATCGAACACCTCTTGGTCTGGCAACACCGCCACGTCGGTGACGGTTTTGACTTGGCCCTTGGCCGCAAAACTGATGCAAGGCTCACCCGATGGCTCCAAGCCTTCGATGTTGCCGGTGACTTCGGCCTCACCGATCGTGTGGCCTTGGATCGGGTACAGCGCAAATTTCAGGCTCGATGAGCCTGCGTTGACAGACAGAATGCTCATGCGGGATGGTTGCGGTAGTGGTGCGCAATCAGCTTGGCCAACAAGGCCGAAGCGCTGCGCGTGGTGGCTGTGTCGGCGCGGCTGGTCAAGGCAATCGGCACGCGCGCGCCCAGCACCACGCCACAACCCGAGGCACCGCCCAAGTATTCGAGCTGCTTGGCCATCATGTTGCCCGACTCCAAATCGGGGGCCACCAAAATATCGGCCTGCCCCGCCACACGTGAGGCGATGTGTTTGATCTCGGCCGCGTGCATGGACACCGCGTTATCAAACGCCAAGGGCCCGTCCAACAAACCCCCTTTGATTTGCCCGCGATCGGCCATCTTGCACAGCGCAGCGGCGTCTAAGGTGGAGGGCATGTTGGGGTTGACTGTTTCGACTGCGGCCAAGATGGCCACTTTGGGTTCAGCCACGCCCATGATTTGCGCAAACAAAATCGCGTTTTGCACGATGTCCGCCTTTTCGGACAGGCTGGGTGCGATGTTCAGCGCGGCATCGGTGATGTACAGCGGCTTGGGGTATGCAGGCGTCTCGAAGCGAAACACATGCGACATGCGACGCCCCGTGCGCAGGCCAGGCTGCATGACCACGGCGTGAATCAACTCGTCGGTGTGCAAGCTGCCTTTCATCAAGGCCTCCAGCTGTTTGTCCGCTGCCATTTGCGCGGCGAGTTCTGCCGCGGCATGGCTGTGCGGCACATCGATGATGTCAGCCGTGCCTAAATCAATCCCAGCGTCTAGCGCCAAGGCGCGCAGTTTTTTCTCAGGGGCAATCAGCACCGCATGAATCAGACCTGCGCGGTGCGCGTCCATTGCGCCTTGCAAAGAATCTGCGTCACAAGGGTGCACCACGCCGCAGCGCACAGCCTCCAGCGTGGCCCCCAGCGCCAACAAATTGGCATGACGCTGCTCGGGATCAAACACACTGATGTGCGGCGCTTGAATACGCTGCATGCGCAACTTTTCAGCGGGTGCCATCACATGGGCCACACCGTACAACACGCGCTCGCCCTTTTGATTAACTAAGGTGCAATCCAAATCGATGGTCTTTTTCTCCGCGTGCTTGGCGGTGCACGTGACGCTGACGGTCAAGGTGTCGCCAATTCGCACGGGGCGACTGAAGTGCAGGTTTTGCTCTAAATAGATCGTGCCGGGCCCTGGAAACGTGGTGCCCAACACGCTGGAGATCAATGCGCCACCCCACATGCCGTGGCCAATGACGCCATGAAAGAGCGTGGCGTTGGCGTAAGCAGGATCGAGGTGCGCGGGATTGGTGTCACCTGACACAGCGGCAAAGGCTTGGATGTCGTCGAGCGTGAGGGTGCGCACCAAACGCGCGGAATGGCCGATGTCGATGTCGTCAAAGGTGAAGTTCTCAAACCAAGCGGCGTCGAGGGTGATGGGGTTGGCAGTGGGTGAGTTTGACATGCAGGTGGACGGTGGGTCGGTGCGAAATAGGGGGTGCCAAACGAGCGCGTCACGCCACGGCGTGGCTGCCCGCATCGACATAAATGGTTTGCCCCGTCATGCCACTGGCGGCATCGGTGCACAAGAAGGTGCTGAGGTTGGCAATCTCGTCCAAAGTCACCAAACGGCGCAAGGGTGATTTTTCGATGTTGCTTTGCATCAGATCGTCAAAAGCCTCAATGCCCGAGGCCGCGCGGGTAGGAATCGGCCCCGGCGACACCGCGTGCACGCGAATGCCTTGGGGTCCAAGCTCCAAGGCCATGTAACGCACCAACGATTCCAGCGCGGCTTTCACAGGCCCCATCAAACCGTAATGCGGCACCGCTTCATCAGCGCCCAAATACGTCATGGTAATCATGCTGCCACCCGCCGTCATGTGCGGCGCACACAACTGGGCCAACGTGGCAAACGAGTGGCACGACACCTCCATGGCGCGGGCAAAGCCGACGCTGGAGCTGTCGACCACGCGGCCGTGCAAATCTTGCAGCGGCGCCCAAGCGAGGGAATGAATCACAAAGTCCAAGCGGCCCAACTTGGCTTTGGCGTAGGCCACCAAGGCCTCCAACTCACCGGCGTTTTCGATGTTGCAGGTTTGTAAATCAATGCCAGAGGCTTCGGTGAGCGGGGCCACAAACGGACGCGCTTTGTCGTTCAAACACGACGCAACCACCTCGGCACCCATGGCCTGCGCTTGTCGGGCACAACCCCAAGCAATGCTGTGTTCGTTCGCCAGGCCAAGGACCAAGCCTTTTTTGCCAGCGAGGTGAAAAGAAGAAAGTGAGGGCGTCGTCATAGCGGCAATTTTTTAAAAACGACCCCTGAATGTCAGGGGTTCAGCAAAGCGTCGAGTCCGCCCAAAGGTTCAAAACGACCCTCGATGAAACGCAGTCGTGTGGGCCCCATCATGGCACGTTGCTGCACCGAATGAAGCGGATCGCCCGGGTAGCAAATGTGGCGCAAACCGTCGGCGTCAAAAGTTTCGGGCATCACACGGGGAGGCTGTTGCTGCGCGGCGGCACGCAACACGCTGGCCGCATCGGCAGACCCCAGCAAACTGACCAACGTCATGATTTGAGGCGGCGCCAATGACAACTCGCGGGCCCAGTATTTTTCAAGGGCAGCGCGTGGTGTCAGCCAAATGCTGTCGACGGCTTCTACGTTGTCATGAATCGGCGCTTGGCCTGCGGGCAAAACGGCCACGAAGAATCGGGTGTCAAAACGTTTGTTGGTCACCGAGGGCATGAGCGGTGTGATCCACCGCGACCACGGCGCCAAGTGCTGCGTATCGATACGCAGCGCGGCATCTTGCAGCACCTGCTCAAACCTTTGGCCCGCATGCAACTGCTGCTGCCAAGCTTGGCGTTGTGCGGCGTCGTGGGCCAACACATCGCTGTCGGCATGGCGCGCATACAACACGCCACACTCCTCCAAAGACTCACGCACAGCGGCGACATACAAGCCAGCAGCCGTATGCGCGTCTAAATCAGGTTCGCCCAAGGACTGGTGCAAGGCTTCAGGCGCGCGATCCAAGTGGCTGTGCAAACTGGGCGCGCAATCGGCGTCGTCCAGCTTGCCACCCGGAAACACATAAGCACCGCCCAACACGGCCGAAGCGGCGTGGCGGCGCAACAAAAACACCTCCAAACCCACCTGAGGCGTGTCACGCAGTAGCACCACCGTGGCCGAAGCACGCGCTGGCGTGGTCACCACTTCGCTGTTGAGTTGCATCATGTGAGTTAGGGGGTTGGATCAATTACTTGTTGGGGTAAGCGATGTCGACGCGGCGGTTTTGCGCCCAAGCGGCTTCGTCATGGCCTTCAGCACGGGGCTTTTCGCTGCCAAAACTCACCGGTTCGGCTTGCTTGTCGCTCACGCCGTACACCTTCAAAGCACGAGCAACCGCTTCGGCACGTTTTTGACCCAAAGCCAAGTTGTACTCGCGGCCACCGCGCTCGTCGGCATTGCCTTCAAGACGCACGCTCACATTGGGCTTGCTGGCCAAGTATTTGCCTTGACGCTCTAACACTGGGGCATCGCTGGCTTTGACGACGAACTGGTCAAAGTCAAAGTACACGCTGCGTTGTGTCGAAATCAAACTATTGGGATTCAAGTGATCGGCCACCACCGCCGTCACGGTCGATTCAGCACCGGGGGCTGGGGCCACAACTTTGCCCGTTACCTCCGTGGTGTTGTCCAGTTTGGTAGAGCTGCAAGCTGACAAAAAAGCCAGAGAAACGAAAGAAAGGAGAGCAATGTGGCTTTTAGACATGAAATGAGTTTTTACAAAAATTAACACTCAAATTTTAACGGTCAGTTTTAATCGAAGCGTGTACTTAGACAACGGCCACGCGAGCCATGGACGTTTTTCAACGCCTCAAAATGGCAAAAACAGCCAAATAAATTTGATGTTTTTATCTTAATTGATAGAATTTAAGAAAAATACATGACGAACCATTTTTCATGATTTTGTTTCGTTTTTGCAACCATCATCATTAAAAAGTACTATTTAGATTGATTTTCATGATTTTAGAGTTACATTCGTATGCAAATCAACGGATTCATCCCATCTACTCACCCTGTTTGTACGCAGTCGATGTTTGAAAGCAAAGAATGTCCAGTTTTAAAATTTTGATCACCAGCCAAAAAGGCGGCGTCGGCAAAAGCACCGTGGCCGCCAATTTGGCCGCATTTGTGCGCCGCCTTGGCAAATCGGTCACCTTGATTGACTTTGACACCCATGCATCCTCCAGCAACTGGCTCAACCGTGCCCCAGAGATTGGGGTGTCTGTGCAGCACCACCTTTTGCCGCTCGAACAAGGTGGCAAACGCCCCATCCTCGATGCACGACTGCATTTGCGCCGTGCGGCCGAACGCGCAGAGGTGGTGGTGTGTGACCTCACATGGACCGACGCCATCGCTAGCGAGTTGATGCTGGAATTTGACTTGGTGATTGTCCCAACGTCTGTGTCTGAAATTGAACTGTCAGCGACCGCTGGATTTTTGAACCGCCATCGCTGGGTATTTGACGCCATCATCCTGCACAGCGCGCCCATGTTGCTGATGTGTCCAACGCGTGTACATCCTGAGCAACTGCGCAGTGACGTTTTCTCAAACCAACGTTTCCCCGTCAGCTTCATGTTGGCACCTCCTGTGTTGGAAGCACAGTCAGCGCGTGACCTGTTTGAACGTGGCTATTTGATGGACTTACCCGATGCCTGCGGCACGTCATTTGTGGAGTTTGGCAAAGCCGTGATGGCGGCGCTTGAAATGCGAGAGGCATCCCTCGTCGTGCGTGAAACACAGACAACACCCGCTAATTTGAGCGCTATTGTGCGTAAACCGCTACACAACCCCACGGCCAGCAAAACGGCTACGGTCTCTAGCCAAGCTTCTATCTTGGGACGCCACCGTTTGCAAAAGATGCGCGCAGACGCCACCTCCGGGAAGAACCCCTCGGCGCCCTCTCAAATGCCAGCGAACAGCCTTGCCTCGATGAGGATTCCACAGTTTTTTAAACGTATGTCCATGGGAATGAGCACAAAATGAGCGCAGAACCACAATTTTTGTCCTTCACTGGACTCAAGCAATACACCCCCAACCAAGGCTGGAATGACACCAAGCCCATGACGCCACCGACCCCACCTACGCTGCTCAAGAGCGTGCCAGACAACGTGCCCACCTTGACAGAGCCCTTGGCGTCAGACGCTGGCGGTTCAAAAAATAATGTCTTTGACCCACTGATTCATGAGCTGTTTGATCAACTGCGGGTCTCCCCCACCGACGAGCTGACGCAAACTTGGCGCACGATTGCAGCAGAAGTCAACCTGCTGAGCCAACGCATGGCCCTGCAACGTGAATTGCAAGAACGGCTCAGCCACCTCGACCAAGACTTGGCCGAACTCAGGGCCAATATCATGTCCCATCTGCAAGAAGTGCAACAAGCAGCAGATCAGCAACTGTCTTCTGCACGACTGCGTGCCGAAGTTTCAGCCTTGGCGCAATCCAAATTAGCGGCGAAACTGCATAACAAGCTTTAATCCCTTACCCTCACGCGAAGGAGCGTAACGATGCTGGACAAACTCAATCAGATTTATCCGGTGCGCTACACCGCCTTCATCGCCTCGGTGGTTTTGTTGGTTTTCACCTTGCTCGGAGCTGGGGTCACGGGGCTCAGTGGCTGGTGGCCCTTTTTGTTTTTGGTGTTGAGCGGCATCGGCTGGTACGACTTGCAGCAAACACGCCATGCGATTTTGCGTAACTACCCTGTGATTGGGCATTTGCGCTTCATGCTCGAAACCATTCGTCCTGAAATTCGGCAGTACTTTTTAGAGTCTGAAACCGATGCATCCCCCTTCTCACGCGCACAGCGCACCCTGGTATACGCACGCGCCAAAGGCGAATCAGACAAGCGCCCTTTTGGCACACAGCTTGACGTGCGCGGCCTAGGCTATGAGTGGATCAACCACTCCATCGCCCCTTCCAAGTTAGAACACCATGACTTCCGCGTAAGGGTGGGTGGCGCAGACTGCACGCAGCCCTACAGCATGAGCCTGTTCAACGTCTCCGCGATGAGCTTTGGTGCCTTGAGTGCCAATGCCATCATGGCCTTGAACCTCGGCGCCAAACTGGGTGGTTTCGCGCACGACACGGGTGAAGGTTCTATCTCTCGCCACCATCGAACACACGGCGGTGACTTGATTTGGGAAATCGGCTCAGGCTACTTTGGTTGTCGCGATGCTGACGGCCATTTCAGTCCCGAGCGGTTTGTCGAAAACGTCCGCTCGCCACAAGTCAAGATGGTGGAAATCAAGTTGAGTCAAGGTGCCAAACCCGGCCACGGCGGCGTGTTGCCCGGCCCCAAAGTCACCGAAGAAATTGCCGAAGCACGGGGTGTGGGGATTGGTGAAGACTGCATTTCTCCTGCCAGCCACAGCAGTTTTTCAACGCCCTTGGAACTGATGCAATTTGTGAAGCAGTTGCGCACCTTGAGCGAAGGCAAGCCCGTGGGCATCAAGCTCTGTATTGGTCATCCATGGGAATGGTTTGGCATCGTCAAAGCCATTCGCGAAAGTGGCATTGCCCCTGATTTCATCGTGGTGGACGGCGCAGAAGGCGGCACAGGCGCTGCGCCCTTGGAGTTTTCAGACCACATGGGCATGCCCTTGCAAGAAGGCCTGCGCTTGGTGCACAACACCTTGGTGGGCGTGGGTTTGCGTGACCAAATTCGGCTCGGTGCGAGCGGCAAAATTGTCAGCGCTTTTGACATGGCGCGTGCGTTAGCGCTGGGCGCTGATTGGTGCAACAGCGCACGCGGCTTCATGTTCGCTTTGGGCTGCATTCAAGCCCAAACTTGCCACACCGGCAATTGCCCCACGGGCGTCACCACGCAAGATCCACAGCGTCAAATGGCTTTGGTTGTGCCGAGCAAAGCAGAGCGCGTTCACCAATTTCATGCGCACACCTTGGAAGCGCTACAAGAGTTGATGCAAGCCTCTGGCCTGCACGCCCCCAGCGATATCACCCCGCGCCACATCATGCGACGCGTGAGTGAAAGACAAACGCTGCATTTGTCCGAACTGGTGGACACCTTGGCCACGGGGGCCTTGCTTCAGGATGACCTCAGCGTCTTGCCTTCGGTCTTTCAAGACTGGCCCCAAGCCAGCGCCGCGCACTTTTAATCAGCGGCGCGCGGGTATTGAATAGGTCGGTCTTTGGCGGGCACAGCGGCAGCTGCTTTTGCTTTTTCAGCGGCAGCTTTTTCGGCAGCAGCTCTGTCAGCAGCCGCTTTCTCAGCGGCCTTTTCCGATGCCACACGCACCGCGGCAGCGCGCTCAGCCGCTAATTTCTCCGCAGCAGCACGTTCAGCAGCAGCCTTTTGCAGGGCCACACGTTCTGCAGCGGCAGCGCGCTCAGAAGCCAAGGCTTTGTCTGCCGCAGACGTGGCAGCCGCCGCCTTTTCGCTAGCCTTGGTAGCAGCACGTTCGGCAGCAGCGATCGCTTTGTCATGCGACTGGGTGGAGCTGTTCAAGTCTTGCTTGAGCTTTTGGATTTCATTCAGTAACGTTTGTGTGCTGGGCCCTGATGGGGCAGCACTCGGCGCTTGGCGCGACGACGATTGGCTCGCCGACTGCATCTTGCCTTCCATCGACTGCAGCTTGGTCTCTAAACCTTGCAGTTGTTTTTGCATGGCTTGAAACTTCGCATCGCTGACTTTGTTGGACTGATCCGCAATGTTGGTCGGCATGGCGATCAAGATTTTGCTCAATTCATCCAAACGGTTGGCAACTTGCGTTTGCGTTGCCGTCAGCGCGTCTTGCTTGTCCGTCAACTCGGAGAAGTCCGAATTGGTTTTGCCAATGGCGGTCAAACTCGCGTCCACTTCGATCACACGTTTGGCCATGGCATAGATCATGGTGTCAAGCTCTTTGATCGACTTGGTCATCTTCAAGCTGATGCCCAAAAAGATACCAATCGCCACCAATAAACACACCACAAACACACCCAACACAATGCGTGAATGCAAGATGTTGCGACGGTTGGTGGTTTGAATTTTCACCACCACCGCACGCATGGTGGCGCTGATGTCGGCGGCCACCGAAGCCGAGCGCGTCGACACCTCGGCGGAGTCAAGCACCACCGACGTTAATTCTTCAATTTGTCGAGCGACTTCGTTGCTGTCCATCGCTTGACTGGCGATGTCTCTCAGACGATCTGCCGTCGCAGCCACATCCACCAAGGGGGCTTTCTCGCCATCGGCGGGTTGTTGGGCGTCATCAGCCATGGTCAAACCTTTATCTTGGAACTGTTTGCAAGTCGATCCAGCTTATCGTTCAAAGAACTGATCTGGCCCGAAAGCTTGCCCATGCGGGCTTGCCTTATCTCTGCACGTTTATCGGCTTCAGCGGATCGAACTTGAACGTCCGCTTGGATTTGGAGTTCCTCATCAGGCGCCGCCAAACTCAAAGTAGGTGCTTGGATCGGATCTTCATCATCCGACTCATCAATCTCAGCCAAAGGCATCAGCTCGGTCAAAGTCGGCACTTCCGACAAAACTTGCGCAGACACGCTGACCGCATCTTCAGGCAAATCAGGCATGTCTATTTTGGGTAAGGTCTCGGGCTCATAACCTTTAGAAAAAGGTATTTCATCATCGGAACGAACGACTTCACCGACAGGCTTTTTCGGGGCGAGCTCGACATCCTCCGCATCAGGAATTTCAATGTCGTCTTCGAACTTCTTCGAATCTTCGTCTCCGGTAATTCTCATAATTAGCTCCCTCTTAGGGCTTGTTAAATTGGGACTTCAATGCTTTCACGCTGCGTAACCAACCCTTAGACAACAAGGGGCTGGTCTGCATAAAAGCATCGGCTTGGGCTTTGGTCGTGAAGGGACCCGCCAGCAAAATAAAGTAGCGTTTGTCGGTGTCTTTCTTCGGGGCGCGAACGACACGAGATTTGGCATACGCAGCGTTGCTGCGTTTGAAGGCAGTGATATCCGCCTCCGTGTCAAAAGCAGCCAATTGCACCACGTAGCCATTGACAGGCAATTGCTCAACCCACGCATCGTCAGGGCCTGCCACAGGCGCTTTGGTTGGCGCTTTCTCAGCCACCTTCGGTGCTGGTTTTTCAATGATCTTGGCTGGTAGCACAACCATGGCTGCCAAGGGGACCGAAGCGGCAGCGGCAACAGGGACAACCGCAGGCGCAGCACTGGCCACCGCTGAAGCCACCGCGCTGACTGCCCCTGCAGCAGAGGCAGAGGCCGGCGTAGAAGCCACCACAACGGCGGCACTGGCGGCTGTCGATGCAGCCTCTGCGCTGGCACTGGCGGCTTCAAGTGCCGACGTCAAAGCCGCCGCACTGGCAGCGGCGGCAGCAGACGCAGCCAATTCAGCGTCTTGTGCAGAGACAACGGCAGCGGGTGTGCCTCGCAACAAATACTTTTTAAAGGCGTCCACCTCTTGCATGAGCAAATCTTGGTACATCCAACCAAAAGCGGCCAACGACAACAAGAAGACCAACACCAGCCAACCCCATGGCGATTTGGAGGGGCGCTTGAACACCTCGACATCGGCCGCAGGCGGCGTCACCAAAACATCACTGGCGTGCAGCGAAGGTTCGCGAGAAACGTCACTCACAGGGTTTGCAGGCAATGGCGCTGCGGCAGCAAGAAACGTCGCGGCAGGCTGACCGGGCTCCGTGAGCAAAGGCAAAGCACTGGGCGCAGGTGGCAAAGGTTCGAGCGTGGGTGGAAGTTTGTCTCGCTGGCCAAATCCGGGCACACGCCAAGAGGTTTTCGTTGGCAACTTCAGTGGTTCAGCCTCAGCTTGCGCCTCGCCATCGGACACAGCAGGTGCCAAAAATGGGTTTAACGTGGGCTCAATCTGAGGGGGCACGTCCTTGGGTGACTCCGCCACCCAATCGGTCAACGGTTTTTTAGCCTCGCCCACTTGCGTTTCGACTTCCCACTGCAGGAGGTTTTTGCCAAAAGCCTCCAACTTATTTTTGTACGCATCGGCGCTATTGATCAACAAAATCACGTTGATGTTGCCTGCGGGAAAGCCATTCACCAGACGCGCCAACAACTGCAACTCGAAGTCTTGCATCAAGATCGAGTCACGGAAAATCAAGAACCGACGTGGCGCATGCTTTTTGTCTTTCTCCAACGCTTGATTCAGCGTGAGCTCCGACAAAATCTCGTTGAACTTTTGCACCAAGCGTTCGGAGTTGGTGGAAAAGCAAAACTCCACTTGGTGATTGCCCTTGGCACGCAACTGCTCTTCAAACAAATTACCGTAATAGTCGAGCACCATGTCGTGCTCACTCAGGACGGCCAAGTTGATACTCCCCTCGGTCAAAGACTTGAGGAGAATTTCAAACCGGAGCCGGTCACCGGGGCTTTGGAAAATATCTGTCATGGTGGCTCAGTGGGGTCTCAAGCGTTCATGGCTTTGCCGTTGGCGTCGAACTTCATCTCATCAGGGATAGACGGATCGGGTTTGATCACATCATGGCCTCGACCATACGATTGGTTCAAGCTGAACACATAGGCGATCACCTGCGCAACGGCATGGTACAAAGCCTCTGGAATCGGGTGATCCAGCTTCGTCGTGAAGTATAAGGCGCGAGCTAACAACGGCGCCTCAAACAAATACACCCCATGTTCTTTGGCTTCCTCGCGAATGCGGGCCGCCAAACCATCTTCCCCTTTGGCCACCAGCAGGGGCGCCCCGTCCCCTGTCGGGTCGTACGACAAGGCCACCGCAAAGTGGGTTGGGTTGGTGATGACCACGTCGGCGTCTTTCACGTTGGACATCATTTTGTTGTTCAAGATTTCGTGCTGACGACGACGAATTTGACCTTTGACCTCGGGGTTACCTTCCGAGTTTTTCATCTCGTCACGCACCTCTTGCTTAGTCATCTTCAACTTCTTGTTGAGCTGATGGCGCTGCAAAGGCACATCCACCAAGGCGACCAGCACCAACCCGAGGCTAAGCCAAAAGCATGAATCCACGATGATGGTGCCCGCCACTTTGATGGCGGGGCTCAAGTCCATTTGCGAAATTTGTGTGAGGTCTTGCAAGTTGTTCATGACCGAGATCAACAAGATCGCGCCCACCAACACAAACTTCACCAGCGCCTTGCCCAAGTTGATGGCAGCTTGCGGCCCAAACATGCGCGCCAAACCCGTCATTGGGTTGAGCTTGTTGAACTTGGGCATCACCAAGCTCGGTGCAAAAATAAATCCACCCGCCAAGGTGGTCGACAAAATAGCGATCACATACAAAATAGCCATCAGGGGCAAGATGATCAAAAAGCCGTCCACGATGGAGCTGGCAAAAATGGCGGGCAACAGCTCGGTCTTGTCCACAATGCGGCGGTCAAACTGCAGCTGCTGCTTGAACAAATTGCCCATGCTGTTGAACAAGTACTGCCCCATCATGGTGAAGAATAAAGTGGCGATCACCATCATGGCAGCAGGTGCCAACTCTTGCGAGCGGGCAATCTGGCCATCGTCGCGCGCTTTTTTAAGCCGCTGCGCCGTCGGTTCTTCGGTTTTGTCTGCGCCGCTTTCTTCTGACATGTCAGCTGGCTCCTAAAAAAGACCGAAGCACGAAGAACGCCTGCGTCCACACCCATTGGATACGCGCCACGTTGTTGCCCATGGAGAAAATCAAAATCACAAAGCCGGTCAAGATCAAGGCAGGAAAGCCCACCGTGAAAATGTTCAAACTGGGGGCGGCACGGGCCACAAAACCGAGGCCAATGTTGATGAACAAGAGCGTCATCATCACGGGCAAGGCAATCAGCAAAGCGCCCAAAAACATCATGGCACTCCAGTTGATCATCTTGCCCAACATGTCTTGGCTAAAAAACGGCTGACCAATCGGAATGAGCTGAAACGATTCCAGCACCAAGCCAAACACAATCAAGTGGCCACCGATGCCCAGAAACACCAGCGTGCCCAAGATGTTGAAAAACTGAGAAATCACGGGCACGTTGCCCATGTTGGGGTCCATCATGTTGGCGATCGACAAACCCATTGAACCCGACACCGCTTGTCCCGCCACCACCATCGCAGCCGACGCGACTTGCGAGACCAAGCCCATGGTTAATCCAATCAAAATTTGACGGAAAATTTCCATCAAACCCTCCGCACTGAGCGGGTCGATGCGCGGGATGTCGAGTTGCTGAGACACCAAAAACGCCATCGAAAACCCAAGCAACACGCGAATGCGCATGTTGACCGCACGGATCGAAAAAATAGACGTGAACGCCAGAAACGCAGACAAGCGCAGCATGGGCCAAATGACGACCAAAAACTTGTCCAGAATTTCAATGAGCGAGGCGTTCATGGTCAGCAGGTGTTACACGAACAAACTGGGAATGCGGATGAAGATGCCCTTGGTGTAGTCCACCATGGTGTTGATCATCCAGCCACCGGCGAGTGACATGGTCAAACCAATGCACACCAACTTCGGAATGAAACTCAAGGTTTGCTCGTTGATCGAGGTCGCAGCTTGAAAAATACCCACCACCAAACCAACGATCAAACCCACGCCCAACAGGGGCGCAGAAATCAGCATGGTCATCCACAAGGCTTGACGAGCTAAATCGACGACGGTTGCGCTATCCATGACGTCTCTCCTTAAAACACAAAACTGTTGGCCAACGACGCCATCAAGAGCGTCCACCCATCAATCAACACAAACAGCATGAGCTTGATGGGCGTGGAAATGATCATGGGCGACAACATCATCATGCCCATGGACATCAACACGCTGGCGACGATCAAGTCGATCACCACAAACGGGATGTAAATCAAGAACCCAATCGTGAATGCGCTCTTGATCTCCGATGTGATGAACGCGGGCATCAAGGTGGTGAACGGCACTTGTGCGGCATCTTGTAAATCACGGCGGTTCGAGATTTGCATGAACATCGCAATGTCGTCTTCACGGGTTTGCTTGGTCATGAAGTCGCGCACAGGGGCTTCGGCTTTCATGAGGGCTTTGTCGAAATCGAGGTTGCTGTTCATGTACGGGCCAATGGCGTCGTTGTAGACCTGCTCAAACACGGGCGACATGATGAAAAATGTGAGGAACAAAGCCAAACCTACCAAGACCATGTTGGGCGGTGTTTGTGCCGTGCCCAGTGCTTGGCGCAAGATCGACAAAACGATGATGATGCGCACAAACGACGTCATCATCAGCAACATGGAGGGCAACAGCGTGAGCGTGGTCATCAAGCCCAGCAATTGCAGGCTCATGCTGTACTGCTGACCCGATTTACCACCCGTGACGTTCACCAAAGGAACGCCTTGGGCGTGGCTGATCACTGGCAATGACAACAAGGCGAGCAACAGCACACCCAAGATGACATAGAGAATCTTTTTGGTAATAGGCTTACGCAGCATGCTCAACCCCTTCGGTCCAGGTGTGCAAGGTTTTCACCTCACCGGGGCTCACGCTGGTGAGCACCATTTGGTTGTCGACTTGAATCAACACAATTTTGTGTTTCAAGCTCAAGGGCAAGGCTTCTTTCACCTGAATGCGGCGATCCGCAGCCACACCGTTGCCCATCGCACGGTTGCGTTTGACCCACCACAGCGCCGCACATAACAACAGCAGCACCCCTAAGGTGCTGGCGAAGAATTGGCCCCAATCGAAACTTTGCATGATGAATTTCCTGTGCGCACTGACGCTTTTCCGACACTTGGCGTGCCTGTACCTAGGATATCTCGCAAAGTGCGTGCCAAGTTTTACTGACGCTATAGTCATTCCATGCAACAACTCAAAGCACTCCTCATCAGCGCAGCTTTGCTGGGCAGCAGCTTGACGCATGCCCACAACTTGACTGCCATTGGCCTGTTTGACATTGGTACGTTCTATGTGGACATGGACACCCTCACGCGCACAGGCGAAATCAGCAAAGTCTGGACCGCGTTGGATTACCGCGACCCACAAGTCAACCAACACAACAAAAAGACTTACAAATCAACACGCATGCAGATGGAATTCAACTGCAAGCACAGCACCGTGCGCACCCTTGCGCTGTCGTACCACAGCGGCACACGCTTGACTGGCAACATCTTGTCCAGCGAGGGCGTGATTGGCACGTTCGAGCCCGTACCACCCGACACCCCTGTTTTCAGGATCATGCGTTTGGTGTGCTGAGGCGACGGCAATGAGCACATGGCGAGACCTGCTGCATGCAGGGGGCACGGGTGGGTTGAGTTGGCACCTGCACGCATGGCGCGCACAGGCACGGTGGCAAGCGACCGTGAATCACCTGGATGCGTTTTTGAGCAAGGTACAACCTCACACCCAACACCTGCTGCTGATCGGCGGCAGCGCGGGCTGGATGATGCCGCCCAACTGGCTGACCCGATTTCAACGGATTGATGCGTACGACATCGACCCCCTCGCAGGTCGACTCTTCACATGGCGACACGGACCTCATCTGCGCCAACACGGTGTGCAGGTCACCCACCACCGTCAAGACGCGCTGGCCACCTTGCCCGAGTTGTTGCGCGAGCACCCCAATGCCTGCGTTTGGTTTGACAATGTTTTGGGGCAACATCGGTTCCGCGTTGGCGATATTGCCCGCGCTGAAAAAGAGTTGCGCCATTTAAAAGTCAGCTTGCAAGGCCGCCACTGGGGCAGCGTGCACGACGTGTACTCAGGCCCCACGGATGGCCAAGCACGGGTGGCAGACATCCAACCGAGCGTGACAGTGCTCGGTCCACAAGAAGCCGATCTCTCACAAGCTTTGTTAGGCAGCGTGGGGGCCAAAGGCGAATGGCGCGATCACTTGACGCAAGACGTGTTCCCCACAGGCACCACCACACACTGGATCCCATGGGCATTTCGCCCCGACGACTGGCATTGGCTGCAAGCGGGCTGGGTGAGTTAGTTAAGACTTGAGGTTGTAGAGCATCACGCCAGCAGCATCCATCTCGCGTTGTTCGCGCTTCTGATGAAAAGCACGCACTTGCTTGAGGTCTTGCTCCATCAAAGTTTCCATTTGGATGCGTTTTTTCTCTGCCGCCAACAGCATGAGTTTTTTGCCGTCTAGATCTTGGTTGGCTTTGGCCAAGTCGGCGTCCACGCGTAGCACCAGGGCTTTGACCTGCTGCATGAAACCCCGATAGTTCAAGGTCTCAGCCATGCTGTGCAGTTTTTTCTCGGCTTCTTTAGAGCGGTGCACGTAATCGAGGTAAAGCATTTCCATGCGCTCTCGGCTTTGCTCCAAATGCGTCACACGCTCACGCGACTTCACCACTTCGGCCTGCGCCTCTTCACACTTTTCTTTGGCTTTCTTCGCCAAAATCGGCCAAGCGGCGCGGGGCTTCATGACAGGATGTGGCGCAGCTGATCGCGCGTGACTTCGTAGTCTTCAGGCGCGTGCATCTCTTGGCGCAAAAACGCCACCATGTGATCGCGCAAGCGGATGGCCTCATCCAACTCGGGGTTCGAGCCATGCTCATAGGCGCCGACTTGCACCAAATCCGCGTTTTGTTGGTAGACCGACCAGAGGCGGCGGAACTTGTTGGACTGACGCAAATCATCGGGGCTGACCAACACTTGCATCACCCGCGAGATGGAACCATTCAAATCAATCGCGGGGTAATGCGCTTGGTCGGCCAAACGGCGCGACAACATCACTTGGCCATCCAAGGACGCGCGTGCGATGTCCACAATCGGATCGGAGGCATCGTCGCCTTCGGCCAACACCGTATAGATGGAGGTGATGGAGCCAAAGCCATGACGGCCCACGCCACCCCGTTCAATCAAGTTGGGCAGCAACGCAAACACAGACGGCGGATAGCCTTTGGCCGTGGGGGGCTCACCAATGGCCAAACCAATTTCGCGCTGTGCATGGGCCACACGGGTCAAGCTGTCGCACAGCATCAACACGTTTTTGCCTTGGTCACGGAAATACTCGGCAATCACATGCGTCATGTGCGTAGCCTTCAAGCGCAGCACGGGCGACACGTTGGCCGGCGCCGCAATCACCACCGACTTGGCCAAACCTTCATCGCCCAACGATTCCGCAATGAACGCTTGCACTTCGCGGCCGCGTTCGCCGATCAAACCAATCACCACCACGTCGGCTTTGGTGAAACGGGTCAACATGCCCAAGAGCACGCTTTTACCCACACCAGAACCCGCCACCAAGCCGATGCGTTGGCCTCGGCCAATCGTCAACACGCTGTTGATGGCCTTCACGCCCACATCCAAAATCGTGTCGATGGGGCCACGCTCCATGGGGTTCAGCGGACATCCGAGCAAACTCAGTTGATCCGGCAAATGCGGCAAGGGTCGACCGTCCAAAGGCTGGCCTCGGCCATCAATCACGCGCCCCAACAAGCCCGCACCCAAACGCACTTGGCCTGAATTGTTCATGACCCGCACGGTGTCGCCTGGGCCCACACCCACAGGGTCGGTGAACGGCATAAGGTACAAGGTTTTGTCGTTAAAGCCCACCACCTCGGCTTCCACACGGTGGCCATGTTGACCCAGCACCTCACAGCAAGCGCCCAAGGGTGCCATGATGCCGCGCGTCTCCAGCGTCAAGCCCACCAAGCGCACCAGCGTGCCGCTGCGCTTGGGGTCAGGCACACGCAGCTTGGGCAGCGTGGCGGCGACTTCTTTGCCAAAGTCCAGCATCTTTATTTGACTTCAATCATGCCGCGAATCACGGCAGCCACACGGCTTTGGTCTTGGTGCACCACCATGCGCACCACACCCACTTTGTCTTCGTAGCTCTTGGCGCCATTCAGCAGCTCAGGCGGAATGGTGGGCTTGGCTGCATTCTTTTTCTCACGCTTGATGCGTTCTTTGATGTCATGCAAAGACTCGCCTTCGGCGATCTCGATCTCACCTGGGGCTAAGTCGCTCGATGGCGCATCAGCGTTAACCTCTGAATCCGAAGCCATCGAGACATCGCCTGCGTTAGACGCGGAAGCACCATCCGCCAAGTCCCCCGAAGCCGCCGTTGTGGCGTCGACATCTGGCACATCGGACGATGCGGCAAGCTCAGCCCCCTCCTCGGCCGCCACCGGAGGCGCAGGCAGCACCAAAGGTTGACGACGTTCGGGCAACTCCAGCAGCAGCTGTTGGTAGCGAATTTTTCCTGTGCGTTGGGACGCGACTTCTTGAGTGGCGCGCTGCACATGCGCTTGCACCGACTCAATCAACGCACGCTGCATGTCTTGCGGATTGGCATTGCCCGTCAGCATATTGAGCATGATGGGGCGCACCACGGTCACCACAATGACCATGAAAATCAGCCCCATCAACAGGGTATTGAGTACGTCAGGGATGTACATCAGCAGCTTCCTCGGTTACTTTTTCGGCATCGTCTTCAGCGACTTCCAAAGCCTCAGGCTTCGCCAAGGCCGACTGTTTGCGCCAGCTGTCCACATCGATCAACATGGTGCGCGCCAACGCTTCTAAGCGATGCTCCACCAAGTCCTCCACGATCATGTCGTTCGCAAACACGCGCACGCTGCCCGGCTTCATGTCGTGCACGGCGTCGAGTCGCATGCCTTGAATGAAGGCACCGCCGTCTGCTTGCAAACGCGCCTTGTCTTCTGGGTTGAGCTCGACCACCACAGCGCCTTTGGCAGGATGGTCCAAGTCGTCCAAACAACGCTGCACCAGTTGTTCCATGGCATGGCCAGAGGTGCGCAACTCGCACTTCACCACTTGCTCGGCCAAATGCAAAGCCAAGCGTTTGAGGGGTTCAAAGAATTGGGTGGGGTCTTCCAACAACGCGTTGAGCTTGGCAGACACTTCGGCCATCACCTCGTTTTTGGCCGTGACCTCTTGCTCGGCGAGTGCTTGCGCCTCGCGTGCTTGTTCTTCCGCCAAGGCCAAGCCTTCTTTCATGCCTTGCTCACGGCCTTCAGCCAAACCTTGTTCAAGTCCCTGCGCGAGCCCTTGCTCAATGCCTTGGGCAATACCCTGCGCCAGGCCTTGTTCGATGCCCTGCTCTAAACCTTGGGCCATGCCTTGTGCGAAATGTGCAGCTTCGCGCTCAGCCACTTCGTCGTGGGGCACCCCTTCGATCACGGGTGCTGCAGCAGCAGCCTCGGCGGGTGCAGGCGCATCGGCCATCTGCGCAGCGGCATGCAACGAAGCTTGCGCAGATTCGTCTTGTGTATCTTCAAAAGAAGCGGCGGCATCGGCCACTTTCGGCAACTCACTGGCCACGGTCTCAGCGTCAGTCAACGCAGCGTGTTCGTCGGCATCGCCTTCGGTATGGGCGGCATCGTTGGCCTGAGTTTCTGGTGCATCGACCGCTTCAGTCAGCGTCGATGGCGCGACGGGCTCAGCCGCGACGACGCGCTTGGGCTCGGGTGCCTCGTACACATCCAACACGAAAGGCAAGTGGGCATTGGCACTGGCAGCCTCTTGTTCTTCCAACGCTTTTTTAGCCAATGCGTGCTGTTTTTTGACATCGTCCAGCAAACTGAACGCACGCTGTGCGCTATCTGACAAAGCATCGTGAGAGACGGGGTGATCGTCACGAATGAACCCCGAGTCGTGGCTGCCAAACGTGTCGCTTGCAAAGCCTTGCGCCTCGCCGCCTTGCCAACGGCTGGACGTGAAACCACGGACGGTGTCATCCGCCAACACGCCGAGATTGGGATGCCACACCTTGGTTGCGCGTGCAGGATTGGGCCGATTAAACAAAGTCGGCGCCTCCCAAAACCAGCTCGCCGGAGTCCGACAGCTTGCGCGCCATGCGCATGATCTTCTTCTGCGCTTCTTCCACGTCCGCCATACGCTGGGGGCCTTTGGCCTCCATGTCGTCGCGGAACATGCCGCGCGCGCGCTCAGACATGTTGTCAAAGAAGCGGTCTTTCACGCCGTCGCTGGCACCTTTGAGCGCCATCATCAACATGTCGGGCTCGACGTTGCGCATGAGCACCTGAATACCTTTGTTGTCCACGCTCATCAAGTTCTCGAACGTGAACATGTTGTCTTGAATCTTGAGCATCAAGTCGGGATCGATTTCGTTCAAGCCGTTCATGATGCTGGCTTCCAGCGCCGTCTTGGTCAAGTTCATGATCTTGGCCGCAGCTTGAATACCGCCAAAACTCGACGACTGAGCGGACGCGCTCTTCGAGAATTGCTGCTTCATGATCGACTCCAGCTCGGCCATGGCCGAAGGCTGAACCGTGTCCAAACTGGCCACACGCTGAATCACTTCGGCGCGCGTATCGGGTGGCAAGTAGTTCAACACATCGGCAGCGACTTCGCTTTCCAGCAACGACAAGATGATGGCCACCACTTGGGGGTGTTCACCACGAATCATGTCGGCAATGCCGCGTGCATCCATCCAACTCAAAATGTCCAAACCTTTGGTGCCTTGGTCGGGCATGATGCGGCCCAACACCGAAGCGGCTTTGTCGTCGCCCAACGCACGTCGCATCACGTTTTCCACGTAATCGGTGTTGCCCATGCTCAAGGTCGATTGTTTCTTCAAGTGCTCCACAAACTCGTCGAGCACCACGTTCACAGCGTCTTGCGAAAAATCGGCCACAGACACCATGGCGCCGCCCAATGCTTGTACTTCTTTGGGGTTCAAAAATTTGATGATGTCTGCCGCTTGTTCTTCGCCCAACAGCAGCATCAACACTGCCGCACGTTGCGTCGAGGTGATAGCCGCGAGCTCGGCGCGCAGCGCCTCGGTCATCACAATCGCGTTGTCGTTATCAGCCATGGTTTTTCCTCAAACTTATTCTCTTAGACGGGGGGGCGGATCAAGGCCTTGAGCACACCCGCCACGCGGGTGGAGTCTTCTGCCACGATCATGCGAATCAACGCAACTTTGTCATCATACGAGTTGGCTGTGTTCAGCAGGTCTGCAGAAATCGATTGTTTCTTAGGCTTCAGGCTGGCCATGCGGGCTTTGACTTCTTCCAGCGTTTCGCCTTCTTGAATTTCAATCTCGGCTGTCTCAGCCTCAGGGCCCAAAGCAGCTTTCGCTTCTTGCTTGATGCGCTCTTGCTCAGCCGCTGCGGCCTCGGCAGCGGCTTTTTCTTCGGCAGCGACACGGGCTGCCTCGGCCACCTTGGCAGACTCTTCAGCAAGACGTGCAATCTCGGCTTCGTGGGCTTCTTTGGCCATTTTGGCACTGGCCTGTGCAGCGGCCGATTCGGCCGTGGCGACATCGATGGCCATTTGGGCATCGGCGGCGGCGGCGGCGGCGGCAGCAGCGGCAACAGCAGCAGCATCGACAGGTGGCGTGGTCAAACGGCGCACCATGGGCAACACAATCGTCATCAAGACCAGCAAGAAGATGCCACCCACCACACCGGCATTCACCAGAATTTGGTAGTTTTCGTCGCGGTACCAAGGCACGGCTGTTGGGTCGATTTGAGGTTCAAACTTGGTACCCACCACAGTGACTGCGTCACCACGCTCGGCGTTAAAACCCACAGCGCCTTTGACCAACTGGTTCAAACGTTCAATTTCTTCAGCCGTGTAGGGAATGGATGTGGCTGGGGCTGCGCCATCGGCAGGCTTTTCGACTTTCATGCCAGCAGGAATGGGACGCTCGTTGATCAACACACCCACACCAATTTTGGTGATGTTGCCCATCGCACCTTTGGTGTGACGCACAGAGCGGTCGAGTTCGTAGTTTTTAGTGCTGCGCGCTGTGACCTGCGTGCCTTTTTCACTCACGCCCTTCAAAGGGTCTGAGTTGGTTTGGGTCGTGGCTTGGGGGTTGGTTGGTGCGGGCGGTGTGTTCGACAAAGAGCCAGGAATACCAATCGCGTCACGCATGGTGTTGCGGTCTTCCACAAACAACTCCGAACGGGTTTTGGGGCCTTTGTCTTGTGCGTCGTAATCTTCGGTGGTGACTTCGGTTTGTGTGAAGTCAAGCGTCATGCTGACTTGCGCACTCACGTTGGCCTCGCCCACGATGGGGGCCAGCAATTGAATCAAACGGGTGCGGTACAGGTCTTCCATTTGCTGCTTTTGCGTCAGCTGTGCAGAGGTCATGCCCAAAGGCTGCTCGACCAACATTTCGTTCATCAAGCTGCCGAAGTTATCGACGACCGACACGTTTTCAGGGGCCAAGTAAGGCACGCTCGACGCCACCAAACGGATGATGGCTTGCACGTTGGCCGACGACACGGTGTGGCCTGGCAAACGGGTGATCACTACCGACGCTTTGGTCGTGGCACGGTCACGCACAAACACGCTTTGCTTGGGTGAGGCCAAGTGCACGCGGGCTGATTTGATACCGCCGATTTGCGTGATGCTGCGGGCCAGCTCTTGCTCCATCGCGTTGTTGTAACGCACCTGCTCCATGAATTGGCTGGTGGTCATGGCAGGCATGTCTTTGAGGTTGTCCATGCCCGAGGCTTCGGTGCGTGGCAAACCTTTAGAGGCCAACAACATGCGCGCTTCTTGGTAACGTGAGGTGGGCACAGAGATTTGGCCGGTATTGACATCAACCTCCGGCTTGTATTCACCCGCCTTCAGGGCTTCGATGGCCAATTGCTTGTCTGCATCGTTGAGCATCAAGACCAAAGGACGGTAAGGCGTGGGCTTCATCGACGTGAAAAACACGGCAATCGACAACAGCAGCATGAAGATCACCACGAAGGGCAAGGTTTTGCGCACCGTGGGTTGACGCAAGATGTCGCCCACCAAAGCGCCAGGGCCTTCTTTGGCGTTCAGCCATGCGGGCAAATTGTTGTTGCCCGCTTTGCCGCTGCCGCCACCCGAGGTGGTGCTCATCGCTGCGTTATCGGCGCCCGTCGAGGCCACAGCCAAGGGGTTCATGTTCAGGGTATCAGTTGCCATATCAGTCTCTCAATCCAGATTACACCGGCATGTTCATGATTTC
The DNA here is from genome assembly GCF_002943475.1 of Limnohabitans sp. TS-CS-82. Taxonomy (NCBI): domain Bacteria; kingdom Pseudomonadati; phylum Pseudomonadota; class Betaproteobacteria; order Burkholderiales; family Comamonadaceae; genus Limnohabitans; species Limnohabitans sp. TS-CS-82. Next base: position 25,546 of record NZ_PTQX01000010.1, read on the forward strand.
TTCGTACGCTTTCATGACCTTGTTGCGTACTTGCAAAGTGGCTTCAAAAGCCAGCGAGGATTTCTGCATGCTCAACACCACATCGGTGAGGGGCACGTTTTCGCCGCGGTCATAGGCGTCTGTCATGGCCGTGGACTTGGCCTGCGTGTCGTTGACTTTGTCGAGCGCTGTTTTGACCGATTCAAAAAAATTAGATTGGCCTTCGATCTTGGTAGAGCTGCTTTCGCTCACCGACGATGACGAACCGGTGGACTGCGCTTGGTGCGCACGCAACGTCTCCATCATCGACATGATGTTGGCGTTAGAGATGCGGTCAATCATGCGGACACTCCTTCAGACATACCCAAGGTGCGCAGCTGCGCGAGTTTGTAACGCAAGGTACGTGGGCTGATACCCAACTTGGCAGCCGCTTCCATCCGGCTGTCGGTACTCTGAATGGCAGCCATGATCACTTGGTGCTCGCTGGCTTTGACGGCATGGCCCAAATTCACAGGGGCCGATGCGTCACGCATGGCGATGGGGGCCATGGCTGCCACAGCAGCAGTAAACGCGGGAGTTTGCACTTCTGGCGTCACTGGCATGGCTTGGGCCAAGGCCTCGTTCAAAGCAGACATGACCGAGGCAGCAGGCAACGCATGCACAGCGGGCAAAGCTTGGTCGTCCATCGCGGCATCGTCGAACATCAAATGCGCAGGGCTGATGGTGCGGCCGCCACACAACACCACAGCGCGTTGCACCACGTTTTCGAGTTCACGCACGTTGCCAGGCCATGGGTAGCTTTGCAGCAAAGCTTGGGCATCTTCGGTCACCGTGAACGGCACGCCACCTTTGACATGACGGGCCAAGGACTGCGCCACCAAGGGCACGATGTCACCTGGACGGTCCTTCAAAGGCTGAATACGCAAACGGAAGGTGCTGATGCGGAAATACAAGTCTTCACGGAATTCGCGTTGCTCAATGGCCAGCTTCAAATCTTTGTTGGTGGCAGCGATCACGCGCACATCGAGGTCGATGGTGCCTTCGCCGCCCAAACGGTTGAGTTTTTTCTCTTGCAACACGCGCAGCAACTTGGCTTGCAATTGCATGGGCATTTCACCGATTTCGTCCAAGAAGATGGTGCCGCCGTGGGCTTGTTCAAACAAACCTTTGTGTTCTTTCAAAGCACCCGTAAAAGCGCCCTTCTCGTGACCGAACAACATGTCTTCAATCAAGTGCTCAGGCATAGCCGCGCAGTTCAACGCCACAAACGGGCCTTTGGCACGGGGTGACGACTCGTGCAAAACACGGGCCAACACTTCTTTGCCAGCGCCAGTGGGGCCGACCAACAAGGCGGTGACTTCGGTTTGCGCCACGCGTTGGGCCAAGGCCAGCAAATGTTGGCTGGTCGGGTCCACAAACACATAGCTCTTGGTTTTGAGTTCGGGTGCATTCAAACCCTTGACGGCATCTTGCCAAGCACCAGCCGACCACTCGTCCGCTGGCAACACATGCAGAGCGCCCAAACGCATCGCGTCCACAGCCACTTCCATGCGGCGACGTTCCACACGGCACAACACAGGCACGGTGTGGCCCAGTTGGGCAATGAGGGTTTGAACTTCTTGCAACAGCTCAGCGCTGTCACCCAGACGAATCACCAACACATGCGCACGGCGCAAGGCCAAGGTCAGGTCGCCCAAAGTAGAGACGGTTTCCAGACTGATACCGGCGGCATCCAGCTGGGCGCGATCTGCCGCTTGCAGTGGACTGAAGGGGTCCAACCACACGGCATGAATAACGTTGACAGAAGAAGCAATCACTTTGAACAGCCTGAAATAAAGGTAAGACTGTTATGCAAGGTGCGTGCCAGGTGGTTTTGTAACCTATGTAATTAAATTAATGCGTACAACAGGCCTGCGAAAGTCAGTTTTCTGACGATCCGACGGTTGCTCGACAGGCTGAGCTGTCTTTTTTTCTACAGGGGGTTTAGCGACAAAAGCGCCACAAAAACGGCCGTCCGTGCGCAGCACTTCCAGCGAGGGAATCACACGCGAGCGAAAACCCATGAACTTGCAGCCGTAAGGTGCACGCACATCCCAGGTGGTCGTCAAGTAACGACAGTCCCAACAATTGGGGCCCTTGGGTAAATTGGATAACTTAGACAATTTGGGTTCAGGCGAAGCGCCCTCTTCGGCTTTCACAGCGTCAGGAGGGGCTTGGGTTAACCGCCCAACAACTTCATGACTGACTGCTGGCTGGTGTTGGCTTGCGCCAAAACCGCGGTCGCAGCTTGCTGCATGATTTGGTTCTTCGCCAATTCGGTCGAAGCCGAGGCGTAATCTGCGTCTTCAATCTGACTGCGCGAGGCAGACAGGTTCATAGATACATTGGTCAAGTTATTGATAACGTGGTCCAGTCGGTTCATCACAGCACCCATGGTGGCGCGTGTTTGGTTGACCTTGTCCATGGCCTCATCAAGTTTGGCCAGCACAGCTTGTGCCCCCTCGGTCGAACCTATGGAAGTTCGCGTCAAAGGCTTACCCATCAAAGTGGGGCCACCTGGCAAAGCTTCTGGAATCGCTTGACCAACGGCCAATGGATCTAAATCTGCATCCCATGTGATAGCACCCGTGATCGGGCCACCCTTACCAAAGTCAGCCAAATCGATCGTGATCTTTTGACCGGCGCTGGCACCCACTTGGAAGGCCAACCGTCCAGTGCGTGGAGGGCTCATCTTTGAGACAGCTTCGTCAACTTCACCGCCGTATTTACCTTCACGGAAACCGAGTTTTGTGAAATCGCCTTCTGTCGTGAATCCATTGTCACCTGGCTCCACCGTAAAGGCTTTGGCAGACTGCAATGTCACGGTACCGTAGACTGTATTGGCACCAGTGTAGGTTTGTGTGGCACCAGGCGCACCCTTAACACCCGGTGGATTGTTTGTATCTGTGCCCAAGCCAAGGCCAAAACTACCGGCATTGACCTTGTCGCTATCAAACCAAACGGATACGTTGCGGCCGTCAACGGCTGTTAACGAGATCCCGCCATTGCCGTTATCTGAAGCCTCAACGCCAGAATATCCAGCCAAACTCTTGACTGCTTCAATCACCTTATCTCGACGGGCAGCTGGCGCTTCGCCGGCCACCATGTTAACCACTACGTTCACGCCGTTGATGAACAAAGACTGATCGCCTGTGACTTCTGGCTGAGCAATAGAAGTAATGCTGCCTTCTATACGTGCCGGCAAAGTAAGCGCAGTGACACCTGTCAAATCGCTACTGGCATTGATTGCTGCTGCAGTTGCCAATGCACTCGAAATGCGTGCACTGGATACAGTCTGGGTGCTAGAAAGCGTATCGTCACTGGCTGCTGCCGCACGAATTGGCACGCCATTGATGATCAGGTCGCCGGTCCCCAATGTTGGAAACGCAGGCGCCGTATTCAACACCGTGGGTTTGCTCGCAGCTGTGCTGGTCACCACAATGTCTTGGCTGGAAGAAATCGAGCGTGAGCTAGAGAAAATAACACTTGAACCCGACGATGCAACAGAGGAAAAATCGGATGACAAAGGATCTAAACCAAAGAAGCCGTAATCGGGATTGGCAGGTGTCGATCCAGCTGCCAAGCTTGAAAATGCTGCTGCGACCTTAGCGCCCGTCACGGGACCATCGGCTGTGAAGGTCAAGCCTGCCACAGTCACCGTTTCGGCATCTGCCAAATCGGAGAAAGTGATGGTGTATGTCGGCGTTGCCACGGCACGATCCATGGTCGTGACAGACGATAAAGTCTTACTGGTGTAGTTGAAACGCTCCAAACCAAGACGCGAAATGTCGCCGTTGGGTGCAGATGTGATGTTCACAGACTGTTCAACAGCACCTTCCAGAGAATACGTACCTGATTGAATACCATTCTTGACACCCGTCAAACGTGAGAAGTCAGCATCTGCAGCGGCTGTGTTGAATGCAACTTCGATGTTGCGCCCATCATCGGCCACCAAGGTAATGCCTTTGCCTTCTGTGAAGGTATCAATGGCACGAACGCCGGTCTTGGCTGAAATAAAGTTAATCGCAGCCACAGCCAGTGCACGTGATTCACGCGGGTTATCCAGCAAGGTTTTGACCATGGGTGTCGTAAACCCGTTGATCGTCATGGTTCCTGCTGCCACGCCAGAACCAGACATGCTGGTTCCAGTCATGATGTTGGGATTCACGACAGCCTGAACACCAGAAAGAAGTGTTTTTTCATTAATGGCTGCCACTTTTGCAATAGCGCTTCCAATTGCATTTTCAGGTCGTGAAATCTTGTCATCAACAATACGAGTTGCACCGATCGTGATGCCATTGATGATGGCATCCCCTGCATTGGTAGCCTCCAATGGCTTAAACGAACGCGTGACGGACATGTTGATGGTGTTATCGGCAACAAAGTTTAATGGTGCAGATGCAGTGTCAATCTGCTCAAAAACAACATCACCACCCTTAAGCAAGTTGTTGCCAACTTGGTCCAAGGCTTCTTTACTGATCGTCACCACGCCACCTGCGATGCTGACCGCTGGCGAAATATCAATAATTTGACCGTCGTTTAAGGTAAAAATCGCCGTCCGTGCAGATGTGGCACCGGCCATTGTGATGCTCAAGATACCAGCTTTAGCAAATGAACCTTCGCCGGTGACCAAGACTCCGCCACCTGCCACACCTGTTGTCGTGGATACAGTTGGGGCAAGAACACCTGTGCCTGCCGCCGAGACCACAAAGGGATCCGTCGAAGTAACATCTGCAAAGGGGGCATTGCTTGTGTAGGTAACACTGCTTCCCACCGCTGGTCCAGATGCGTAATCTTTGATATCACCAATGCTCAACGCAGAAAACTTGCCCTTTGTACCACTGAGCGTTGTTGGATCAACCGTGCTCGCCAAGTTGGCAAAGTTAGCAGCCACTTCGGCAGCAGAGTTGTCTGTAGTTGCGGTGTATGTCAAGCCGTTTACAGTGACGGACTGTCCTGTTGACAAGGCTGGAAACGAAACCACGGAGGTTTGAGTTACACCACCAGAGGCGCCGGTCGTACTTGACACGGGCGCAGAGGAGGACATCTCAATCTCGGCGTTGTAAATGGGTTCAGATGTAGTTTTGTAGACGGGCTTGATACCAACACGTTCGCCAGTTGAACCGTTGAGAACAGGAAAACCATTCCACTCAGTGTTGTCGGCAATTTGGACAATTTGCTTTTTCAACTGTTGGAATTCCAGATCCAAGTAGCTACGCTGATCGTTGTTGTTGGTGTCGTTAGACGCTTGGATCGCCAACTCACGCATGCGTTGCATCATGTCCGTGATTTCGTTGGTCGCCCCTTCCGCTGTTTGGATCAGGGTAATGGCATCTCCCGCATTGCGCACAGCTTGATTCAGACTGCGAATTTGCTGCGTCATGCGTGTGGCAATCGCCATACCCGCCGCATCGTCGCGTGACGAGTTGATGCGCTTACCAGTCGACAACTGCTGCATGTTGACAGCTTGACTGCGTTCTGTCGATTTCAGTGCCGCCTGCGAAAACAGGGCTTTGACGTTGGTGTTGATAACTGCCATTTTGTATTCTCCTGACCTACACGGTCTTTAACTACCCAAACCCTTAAGCAAACTGCGTGCCAAGTGTTTTAGCGCTTTTTTGACGGTTCAAATAAGGGGTTGAAAGTAATCTTTTGGTTGCTGCGGCAAGCTTTGTTCACGCAAAGCGGCAAGGTCTTGCCAGCGGCAATTTCAAGTTAGTGGGTGTACCCATTCGTTTCAAGGGTATTGGCATATTCCTCAAGGGAAAGTGCCTCAGCGGTCAATTCAAGCTGCTCGGGATAAGCAGCCAAACCCTGCTGTACAACTTGAATGGCACGAACAGGATCTAAGTTACAACGCAATGCGCGCACGAGCATTACATAAGTGAAAGGCTGTGTATTGCTGCCTTGCAATGTCAACAAGTCTTCCAAGAATTCCACGGCCAGTTGCCAATCTTGGTTCATCACAGCGAGCAAACCGTTGATAGCCAGCATGTCTTCACTTTCGGGGTAAAGGCTCATACCAGCATCACCCAATGCACAGGCCAAGGACGTCTGTTCAGTGGCAACCAAGGCTTGAATAGCTTCGCGAATTTCGGCGGGACTAAAGCGTTTGATCGCACTGGCGTTGAACAAGCCACCGACCGCGGCTTGGTTCATCAATTCTTGAATAAGAGACATAATTACTCCTGACAATGTTTGGTTAGTTGTTTACCTGAGTCAATAAAACACAGGCTCAGTCAGTAAAAGCAATATCAATGCCAACTTTTAAAAATAATGAAACCAGAAGAAAACCTTACTAATTCGCGCTTTTAAATAGAAAGACTTTAAATAAGTAAATATTTATTACTATAAAAATAATTGACATTTTTTGCTAAAGCTTTTCTGCGAGGTGTCGATTCAAACGATTCACGGTGGAATGGAAGTTCTACCGAGCGTTGTAATCGAGTTGTTCAAACATAAGACTGAGAGTCCCTCATGGCTATATCAATATCAGAGATCCGTGCCGCATCGCCCAGCACCATCACGAGTTACTCCACCACAACGGTGCGTGGTATTGATCCAAATACCGTGAAGGCCATGTCCGCAACGCAAGTGAAGGCACTGTCCTCGGCCCAAGTGAACGCCCTGACATCCACTCAAATCAATTCCTTGAAAGTGGAATCAATTGACACTGGAGTCATCAGCAGTTTGGACACCACAGTCTTTGCCGCCATGACGGTCAAGCAAATTCCTGCTCTCACGACCGACCAAATCATCAACATGATTGGCTCACAACTCAACGGATTAAGCTCTGGCCAGGTGCAATCGATGCAACTGGCTGATGTCTCCGCCTTGCAAACAACGCAAATTCAGGCGCTCTCATCAACCACCCTAAACACGCTTACAGCCTTGCAGCTCAAGGCATTCAGTAGCACTCAAATCAAGGCCCTGAGCGCCACGGGCCAACTCAATAATTTAACGTCTGCCAAATGGCAAGGGCTTTCAGTGAATGCCGTCCAAGCCTTGAGCAGCAGCCAACTCAATGCTTTGAGTTCCAGCAAGATTGTTGACTTGACTAACGTGCAAGTTCGCTCATTGACCAGCACACAACTCAACAGCATGAGCTCAACAGCGCTTCAATCCATTGAAACCGCTGATTTGCAAGCCCTTTCTGCCAGCCAAATTACAGGCCTGAGCAGCACGCAGCTCAATAACCTGTCTAGTACTCAGCTCAAAGCCTTGAGTGGTAGCCAAATTCAAAGTTTGTCCAGCACCCAGCTCAACAACCTGACCTCCACCAACTTAGGTCACTTAGAAACCGCGGATGTCAAAAGCTTGACAGCCGCTCAAATCAGCTCCCTCAGCAGCACTAAGTTGAATGAGCTGGGTTCGGCGCAAGTCAAGGCATTGTCAGGTGTGCAGCTTAAAGCGCTCACAACGTCTCAACTGAATGCACTCAACACCACACAAGCGGGCAACCTCACGTCAACGCAATTACAAATCTTGACGGTTAACCAAATCGGTGCTCTCAGCTCAGAGGTTGTGCAGGCCCTGTCTTCCAGCTCGATTGAGTCCCTCAGCGCCGGCCAAATTGGCGGCCTCTCCACCTCAGCTATGGCTGGTATCAACACCACCAAAGCCGGTGAATTAACTGCGAACGCCATCAAGTCACTCACGAGCAGCCAGCTCAATGCCTTGAGCACCGCGTCACTGGCCAAACTCAGCACCAGCGCTGTCGCGGGCTTAAGCGCCCAGCAAGTTGGTGGGTTGTCTTCCACGCAGCTGAACAGCCTCACCAGTACACAGCTTCAAGCGATTGATGCCAACGACCTCAAGTCGTTGACCACATCACAAATTCGTAGCATTGACTCTGCGCAATACAACCAATTGAGCTCTAGCCAAGTGCAAGCGCTGACGGCCACACAGTTGCAAGCCATGACCACGGCCCAAGTGGACAACCTGAGCTCAGCGCAAATTCAATCCTTGAGCGATGTGCAAATCAAAGCACTGACCAGCACGCAACTCAATGCGCTGAGCTCTTCCAAACTACAAGCTATCCAAACCCAAGACTTGAAAGCCCTGACGGTGCAACAAGTGACGGCCATGTCCTCGACGCAACTGAATGCCTTGAGCTCTGCGCAAGTTCAGTCCTTGGACAAGTCACAAATACAAGCCCTGACAACCACCCAAGTCAGCGGCATCAGCTCCACTCAGGCCTCCTTTATTGGTATTGAGCAAGCCAAAGCGATGTCTGACAAGCAACTCAATGCCTTGTCTACTGACGCAGTTGCTAAGCTGAGCACAGCTGCAGTTCAAGCTCTCACGGCGAACCAAGTCGGCAGCCTGAGCTCCACGCAACTCAACAGCCTCACCAGCAACCAAGTTCGTGCGTTAGATGCCACCGACCTGAAAGCGATCAAGACCGATCAAATCAGCAACCTTTCATCCTCGCGCTTGAATGATTTGAGCTCCACCCAAGTTCAATCATTGACAGCAGTGCAGTTGAAAGCGCTCAGCAGCACCCAGGTGAATGACCTGAGTTCAACACAACTGCGCAGTTTGAGTGACCTGCAAGCCAAAACCTTGACCAGCAGTCAACTGAACAGTTTGAGCTCAACCAACCTGCGCGTTCTGGAAACGGCTGACATCCAAGCCCTGATTCCCGACCAAGTCAAAGCGCTCAGCAGCACACAACTGAACAATTTGACATCGGATCAATTCCAGGCGCTCAATGCCACCCAGGTCAAAGCTTTGACCAGCACCCAAATTGGCGCTTTGAGCAGCACACAAGCAGGTTTCCTGACCACGGCTCAAACACAAGCCTTGGTCGCCACGCAGGTCAGCGCCATCAGCTCGTCCTCGTTGACAGCCATGAGCTCGACCGTCATCAACGCCCTTACGGCAACCCAAGTTGGCGCTTTGTCGACCTCGGCTATGGCGGGTATCACCAGCACCAAAGCTGCCGACCTAAGCACGCTGGCCGCACAAGCCTTGACCACCAGCCAAATTAACGCCTTGACCTCTGGCGCTTTGACCAACTTGTCCACCGCTGCCATCACTGCTCTGACGGGCAAACAAGTTAGCGGCATGTCGTCCAGCCAACTCAATAATTTGACCAGCTCTCAAGTCACCGCTCTGGACGCTACCGACGTGGCCGCTTTGACCACAGCACAAATCCGTAATTTGAGCTCGACGCAATTCAACAACCTCGGTTCTGCCCAAGTCCAAGCACTCAAAGGCGATCAGTTGCAAGCCATGACCACCACACAAGTGGAAAATCTGAGCACAGGCCAACTGAAAAATCTGAGTGAAACTCAGATTGCGCTGCTGACATCGACACAACTCAATAGTTTGAGTTCCACCAAACTGCAAGCCATCGAGACCAATGACATTGCAGCACTGTCCCTCGCCCAAGTGCCGAGCTTGAGCACAACCCAGTTGAATAACTTGACCTCAGGTCAACTGCGGGCCTTGAGTGGTGTTCAGATCCGTGCTTTGACCACGGGTCAAGTCACCGCCATCTCCACAGGTCAATTGGGCAACCTCAGCACCACTCAGCTGACCAGCCTGACCGTGACACAAGTCGGTTCGCTGAACTCAGCCGGATTGCAAGCTCTCAGCTCTACCCAAATTGAATCCCTGTCTGCGGCACAAATTGGAGCGATCTCGACCACGGCCATTGCTGGCATCAACACCACGAAGGCGGGCGAGCTCTCTGGCACAGCAGTGCAAGGCCTGACCACAGACCAACTCAATGCCATGAGCCAAGCCTCCATTGCCAAGTTGAGCAGCGCAGCCATCACAGCGCTCAGTGCCAACCAAGTCAGCGGTTTGTCGTCCACTCAGCTCAACAGCTTGACCAGCTCGCAGCTGCAAGCCATTGAGACTGCAGACCTGATCAAACTGACCACGGCGCAAATCAGCAATATCAACTCAACACAGTTCAACAGCCTGGCTTCTGCACAAGTTCAAGCCTTGACCGCGGTTCAGTTGCAAGCTTTGGGCACTTCACAAGTTGACAACTTAAGTACCACTCAAATCAAGGCCTTGACCGGCGATCAAGTCAAAGCACTGTCCAGCACACAATTGAATGCGTTGAGCTCCGCCAAACTGCAAGCGATTGACACTGCAGACATTGAGATGCTCACTTCGCCTCAAGTGAGCGCACTAAGCACCACCCAAATGAATAATTTGGGAACCAGCCAAGTGCAAAGCTTGTCCAACTCAGCTCTGCGGGGGTTGACCAGCACGCAACTCAACAGCCTGAGCTCGACCAATTTGCGCGCTTTGACCACAACCCAAATTAGCACCCTTGAGGCTGCGCAAATGGGCAGTCTGAGTACAACTCAGATCGCTAACTTGACCTCTGCTCAGGCAGGCGCTGTGACTGGTGCACAACTTGCCGTGATGACCTCCGACCAAGAAAGCCACCTGCCGGACGATCCGGCCTAACTGCTCAAGTTAAGTCTCTTTCAGTGCACCCAGTGAGCCACCGCGCTCGCTGGGTTTTCTGCGTTTAAAAAAAATTTAGGGCCTAGGGCTCAACTCGGCACCACATGTGCCGAATCAGTGTGTGTTGGATTCACTCTTTGTGGTGAATTCTCACCAGAGAACACTGAACATGACCCTTTCTATCAGCTCCTACACCTACCGACAGATGACCAATCTGACCACGGGTCAGGTCGCGTCCATGGTCACCGCAGACGTAGCGCAACTGAGTGCACGTCAGATTCAGGCTGTCACCAACACAAATTTGAAGGTTTTAGATGCTGGGCAAGTTCAAGCCCTGAGCCCTGAGCAGCTGAATGCGCTCAAGGCCAGCCAAATGGGGGCTTTGACCTCTACCCAACTCAACTCACTATCGTCAACCCAACTCGCTGGCATCAATGCCACACAAATTAGCTCGCTCAACAACCAAGTGATTGGCGGGCTGTCAACAAGCTTGGTCTCAAAAATGGGGGTTGCCCAGGTTCAAGCACTGTCCACCACTCAAATCATTGGGCTAATCGACCAACAACTCGGGGCCATGGGCATTGACAGCGTTCAGGGACTGAAAAGCGCACAAATTCGCGCCATTGAGACGCGTGACATGGGTGGCTTAGGCACCCAGCAAGTTGTGGCCTTGAGTGCCACCCAAGTCGCCGCTTTCTCAGCCGGTCAACTCACCGCCATGAGTACGGCACAAGTCAATGCCATCGAAGCCCAAGACTTGGCCTACATGAGTGGTTCTCAAATTTCCGCATGGAACGGCACCCAAGTGGCCGCCATGACAACAACCCAAGTGGCAGCCCTCAGCCCCCAACAAATCGGTGGATTAACAACAGCCGGCATCGCCGCCCTCACCACCGACCGCATCGCGGTGTTGTCAGATAACCAGGTCAAGGCCTTCAAGGTCAATCAACTCGTGGCTCTGAGCAGCGAGCAAGTGGGTGCCATTCAAGATGTGGCCTTGGCTGCCTTGTCTAAGAGCCAAATTTCGTCTATTCAAGCGGCCGACATGGCTGGCTTGCAAACTAGCCAAGTTGCCGCACTGACCGCCACTCAGGTCTTGGGCCTCACCAACAACCAACTGGCGACGTTCTCTGACGCTCAAGTGGCAGCCATTGAGCCGGCGGATTTGGCCATGCTCAACCTGTCGCAACTGGGTGCGATGTCGACAACCCAATTCCAAGCCTTGGAAACCGCCCAAGTGGCCGCCTTGGGCCTGAACCAAGTGCTTGGCATGGGCGCTGCCAAAGTCGGCAGTTTGCAAACTGAACAAGTGGCCGCGTTGACCCAAGACCAAATCAGCATGTTGGGCAAGCCTCAAATTGCAGCGCTGAGCAGCGATCAAGTCGGTGCACTGACCACCAACCAAGTCCAGAGCCTCAAGCCCTTGGTCATGGCCTCCTTGACTACAGATGCACTGGCTGGTTTAGACCAGGCACGCGTCGGTGCACTGGACGCCTTGCAAGTCGCTCAAATTTCCGTGGTTCAACTGGCCGCGGTGTCCACCGATCAAATTTCGTGGATTTCCACCGATGCAGTTGCAGCATTGACTGGCAATCAAATCAACGCTTTCAGCACGGACCAAGTCGCTGCCCTGACTACCAGTCAGGTACCCGTGCTGAAGCTGTCTCAGATCAGTCACCTTAACGCCGCCAAAATTGCAGCCATGGTTACCGATCAAGTGGCCGCCTTAACCAGCGAACAAGTCGGCAACTTGGCTGCCACTCAAATCGGTGCCCTGTCGAGCGATCATGTCGCGGTATTGAGTGTTGATCAATTGGGCGCTTTGCGCCAGCGTCAAGTGGCCGCCATCAGCACCACCGCCATCGCTGGATTTGACACCGCGCAAATTCAAGCACTTACTGCGACGCAAGTCAGTGCATTGACGGACAGCCAAGTCAGCAACTTGAACACCACGCAATTTGCTGCGATCGAGGCCGAAGATGTGATCAGCCTGACCGACAGCCAAATTCGCGCCTTGAGCTCTGAGCAAGTCGGCGCCATCACCAGCACACAACTGGCCGCCCTGACCCTGCGACAAGTCGCTACTCTTGAAACCCAAGATTTGGTGGGCTTGAGCACTGAAAACGTGGCGGGCCTGAGCAACGACCAAGTCAAAGCGCTGACCAAGTTCCAAATCAGCAATCTGACGACGGACCAAGTGGCTGTCATCGAGAACGAAGACATCGCCGTATTGATGAACAAGCAAATCACGGCTTTGACGTCCAATCAATTCAGCGCCTTGACCACGGACCAAGTCAGCAATTTGCAAGTCGCTCAAATGGTGGCGATCGATATTGAAGATTTGGCCGCTTTTGGCTCCGCTCAAGTGCAAACCTTGAGCCAAGACCAAATCACAGCGTTGTCGCTCAATCAAGTCCGTCACCTGACCACCGACTTTGTTTCGCAACTCACGACCGAACAAGTCGCTGGTTTGAACTTGGTCGATGTCGCTGCCTTGTCTGAAGCCCAATGGATGAGCTTGACCACCGACCAAGTCGCCGCGCTGACGGTCGATCAAATCCCGGCTATTCCTAAGAACAACATCGCCGCGATGACGACCAACCAAATTGGTGCCTTGAGCGCCGAGCACATGGTCGCCTTGGCAGGTCGTCAAATTGCGTCTTTGACCACCACACAAATGGAAGTGCTCAGCACGACCCAGCTGTCCGCCATTGAAGAAGCAGACATTCCAGCAATGAGTGCTGACCAACTCAACGCCTTGAACACCTCACAAGTCAGTGGCTTACGCGTTGAACAAATTGCCGTACTTACCGGTAAACAAATTAACCAGCTGGGTGTGGATCAGTTCTCGGCATTTGACGCCAACAAGATCACAGCGCTGACAGAGAAACAATTCCAGTACATCAACACCGACCAGCTGGCGTCGCTGACGTCGACCCAAACCGCCGCCATCGAAACCCAAGACTTGGCGGCCTTGAACGGACACCAAATTGCATCCATTCAACCCGACCAAGTGGCGTTGCTGTCGGACGAACAAATCGCTGGCATGCGTCGTGCGCAGTTCACCAGCTTGGGCTTGGAGCAAGTCGCTGCCTTGACGACTGGTCAAATTGCCGCGATTGAAACTGCAGATATCAGTGGCCTGAATGTGCGTCAAATGGAAATTTTGAGCACCAGCCAGTTTGGAGCCATCACGCCAGACCAAATGACGGCTTTGTCGATGACCCAAGTGGCCAACCTGACCGCAGAGCAAATTGGTGTCATGTCGGACGAGCAATTGCTGGCCATCGATGCGTTGGACATGAGCGCCATTTCTGCTGACCAGATTCGCGCCTTCAGCACACACCAAATTGCCACCTTGGAAACCGCACAAGTGGCAGCATTGCGCCCTGGCACGGTGGCGGCTTTTGACAATGCACAAACCAGAGCGCTGGACGCCGCACAAGTGGTGGCGTTGACCCAAAGTCAAGTGGCCAGCATCACCGATGACAACGTATCGGTCATGTTGACCGAACAAATCACAGCGATGGAAGATCGCGATGTGGCGGCCTTTACTGGCAGCCAAGTTGCCAGCCTGACCACGGCACAAATCAACGCCTTGGGCGACTCTCAGATTCAATCGATTGAACTGCGTGACGTGGTGTCCTTGAGCGAAGAACAAATTTCTTCCATGCAAGACGGCCAAGTGGTAGCACTTACAACCGCTCAGTACCAAGTCATGCTCAGCTCACAAGTTGCTGCGCTCACGACCGCGCACATGGCCGCACTGGAAACTGCCGATTTGCGCGTCTTTAATGCCAGCCAGATTCAAGTGCTGGATGTCAGCCAAGTCAATGCACTGTCGTCCGACCAAATGGGCGCCATGTTGACTTCACAAATCGCCAACTTGACTCTGACGCAAGTGGGTGGTCTGTCTGTCGACCTGCTCAGCACACTGGGCACACAGCAAGTCAACGCCCTCAGCAGCGACCAGCTCAATGTGTTGAACACCACCCAAGTTACCTCGTTAACGACGGTGCAAGTGCAAAAACTCTCGACTCAATTGTTGTCAACTTTGTTGGACGAGCAAGTCAATGCATTCTTGGACGAGCAAGTTCAGGCGCTCAACACCAGCAGCATTCAAGCCCTCACGACCTCACAAGTGTCAGCGCTCAGCGCAACGCAAATGCAAGCGATGTACACGCAGCAAATCAGTGCGCTAGAAACCGCCGATATGACGGTTTTGCGTGCAGAGCAAATCACCAGCTTGAGCACTGCACAAATCGCTGTACTGTCCACCGCTCAGTGGACGGCCTTGTCTGCCGACCAATTCTCGGCGCTGACTCTGGAGCAAATTCCGGCTATCCAAGCCGAAAAACTCAACACCTTGGGCGTCGACAAAGTCCAAGTGCTCAACGGCGACCAAGTAGCCGTGCTGACCACCGGACAACTGCAAGCCTTGACCACAGATCAATTTGTGGGTTTGCAAGACACCCAAATTCCATCGCTGACGCAGGGCCACATCCAAGCCCTGACAGACACCGAAATGTCGGTATTGACCTCGACGCAAATTGGTGCCATGTCTTTGCCACAGCTCGAGTACCTCAGTTCCAGCCAAGTGGCCTTGCTGTCGACAACCGCAGTCTCGAGCATGGATCCGACCCAATTGGCACAGGTCTCAACAGGCTGGTTCAAGGCCCTGACCACCACGCAACTGCCGACCCTCAGCTTGTCGCAAGTGGGTCAATTGCAAGACGTGCAAGTGGGCGCCTTGTCCACCACCCAGTTGGCGGCCTTGCAACCCACCCAATGGGCGCAAGTGTCCACGCCAGCGTTGCAGATCTTGTCAACCGCACAGACGTCCAGTCTGTCGACCAGCGTGATCCAAGCTTTGAGCAACGACCAAGTGTCGTCGTTGACGACCAACCAAGTCCAGAACCTGGCATTGAGCCAAGTTCAGTCCTTGTTGACCGGTCACATCAGTGCGATGGGCATCGAACAGATCGATGCATTGACCACCAGCCATGTGCAAGGCATGTCGTCAGACCAAATTCGTGCACTCACAGTGGACCAAGTGCCGGCCTTGTTGGATGCGCAAGTGGCTGTCTTGTCCACGGCACAAATTTCTGGTTTGCAAAACACGCAAGTCACAAGTTTGACGACCTCTCAAATTGTGGCCATGAGCAGCGACCAGCTCAAGTCGCTGAGCGAGACACAACTCAACGCGGTGACCGAAGAACAAATGGCAGTCATGGCCGGAGAGGATATTGCAGCCTTGAGTGCCGATCAAATCGTGTCGCTCAGCGCCGCACAGCTCACATCGATCAGCGCCAGCGCTGTGACCTCGGTGCGAACAGCCGCCTTGGAAGCCTTGAGCAACTCGCAAGTCAAAGCCTTTACCACCACGCAAATTGGGGCGATGACGAACGAACAGGTTCAAGCCTTCACAGGTACGCAAATCGCCGCCATGGATTGGGATCAAATTGCAGCCATCCAACCTGCCGCGATTACCGCGATGTCGGACATGCAAATTGGTTCGCTCACAGCGACACAGGCTGCCAGCATGACGGGCAACCAAATTGCTGCCATTGAAACGCAAGATTTGGTGGTGATGAGCAACTCGGCAGTACGCGCCTTGACGTCAGACCAGATCGTGGCGATGAGCAGCGACCAGATCAAGGAATTGACGGGCACACAAATTAGTGCTTTGACCTCTACACAAGTAGAGGCTTTTGAAGCTGACGACTTGGGAGCCATCACCGCTACGCAAGTGAGCAACCTGAGCATCACGCAACTGCAAGCCATTCCTGCCAATAAGATGCAGTACTTGAGCAACGCAGCCGTTGGCGCTTTGTCGGTCAGCCAAGTACAAAGTCTGAACCGCGAACAAATCATGGGCATCAGTGGTACTCAATTGGCCATCATGAGCAATGCGCAAATCTCTGGTTTCACCCCAGACCAAGTGACGGCCTTGAGCGCCTCTCAATTGGGTGCAGTGACCACCAGCCAGATTCGTGCTTTAACGATTGAGCAGATTGGATCGTTGATGGTCGAGCAAATCCCGAACATCAGCGAATACGCCATCGCCAACATGTTCGCCAGCCAATTGGCCGCCTTTGACGTGACGCAATTGACCTCATTCAATAGCAGCCAAAAAGCCATTTTGAGTTTGCCAGCCAACTCCGGCAAGCTCACGCTGATGAGTGCTGAGCAGCGTCAAGCGCTGGGTGTGGCTTAAGACACTAGGGCGTTGAAGCGCCATGCGTCTCAGGGAGATTTCGCGATTTGAGCCATGTCTTGAGCTTTTGCTCAAGACTGGCCACCATGGTGCGTGCCCCATGCTTGGCATCGGGTAGGTTCAATGCGTGGTTAAGCTTGCGCGCCCAATAACGCGTGCGTGACCTGCTGCTGGCCAAATGAATGGCCTGCGCTTGGTACTGCTCCAAATCGTCGCAGATCAAGCCATTGAGTCCCAGCGCGTGCAACATACTGGCAGCCATGCGAGACACCAAGGTTTTACCGCGTCGCGTCAAAAGGGGAACACCCGCGGCCAACACATCGCGTGCGGTTGAACCTGCGTTGTAGGGAAATGTATCAAGGTACAAGTCGACCAAGCGCAGCCGCTCGCAGTAGTGCACATACGATGTGCGCGACGCAAAAATCACCCGCTGCGCGTCCACGCCGTGACGCAAGACCTGCGCCTTGAGCGATGCCGTGGCGACAGGGTTATCGTCCAACAACCACAGCACCGTGTTGTCGGTATGAATCAGAATTTGCATCCAGGCTGAAAACATCTCGTTGTTAATTTTGTAGATGTTGTTGAAGCAACCCAGTACAAACGCGCGCTTCGGCAAACCCTCACTGACCCGCGTGCAAGCCTCAGTATTTAGCGGCCTTTGCACCGAGGCGGTGATCTCTAGGGGAATGAAACACCCATCCACGACCAAAGGCCGTTCGGCCATTAAAAGCTCTACCTGCTCGGGACAGGCTTGTGCATCCGTCACCACAAAATCCAACCAAGGCATAGCTGTGGTGCCCATGAAACCCAAATAGGTTCCCTGCAGCTGTGCAGGACGTGCCGCAAAAATGCCTGGCCGCGCGCCCAAGCTCAAGCCATGCAGGTCGATCAATACGTCGACTTCCAAGCTCAGAATCACCTGCACCGCCTCTGCATCACTGAGATGGTGAATCGGTACCCAGCGATGAAACGCCTGTTTCAAGCGTTGGCGGCATGCGCTGCCATCTTCAGGGCTGTGGTCAAACGCGATCACTTCAAAGCGGCGACGGTCATGCGCTTCAATCACCTCAGGCAACAGCAAACCCACGGCATGGGTGCACAAGTCGCCCGACACATAGCCAATGCGAATTTTTCGATGTTTGTAAGTCTGGGTCTTCGCAGGCAAATTCAGCAAACCACTGTATTTGCGTTGCACGATTTGCCGGGCAGCCAGCAACTGCAACGCAGGGTCGTCAAACAAGGCCAACATGGCCAAAGGCGAGGTGTGGCACAGCTGCATGTGCGGCGACAAGCCCGGCAAGTCTTGAAAAACGGGCCACTTGCATTGCTTCATGCGCAGAAACACCCAATGCTGCAGCACATCGGGCTGATCGGGCTGAAGCACCAAGCTTTGGGTCATGGCGTCTTCAGCTTCAGCGTAATTTTTCAGCGTTTCTTGCACTCGACCTACATGATTAAGCGTGGTGCGTTGCAAATTTTGAGCAGTCTCGCCCAAGGTGCCTGGCGCAGCGGCAACTTCTAGCCAGTGCTGCAAAGCCAAGTCGGTCAACCCTTGCCGCTCATACACCAGCCCTAAATTGACCTTGGCCAATGCAAAAGCAGGCACTAACTGGCAACACTCGGCGTAAACCGCCTGCGCGCCCTGCCAATCGGACTGTTCAAACAAGAGCACGCCCAAATTGAACAAGGCGATGTAACGGTCTAAACCTTGGTAGCCCTCCAGCCAATCTCGGTACATCTTGACGGCCAATGGTTGATGCCCAAGCGCACAGAGTTTTTCAACCTTTGGAATGAGGTCTTCCAACAAAGGGCGTCTAGCTGTGGCGGTCTCGGCATCGTGCATACCCGTTAGTTAGCGAGTTTCATGCCATTAAAAACACTCGAGACTGACGGAAAACCGTCAAATTAACTGGCAAGACTTTTGCTTATAGAGCTTTGAAATTTCAAATTTTGGGAACCATTCATGAATCAACTGGCTACTTACAACACTTTGCAGCAGATGCTGGACCACGCGGTCACCTTGCAGCAAGCTGGGGATGTGGCCTCATGCGCCACCCTGTTTGAAAAAGTATTAGAGATTGAGCCGGGCAACCCTGTGGCGCTGTACTCGATGGCAGCCGTCGAATCAGGCCGTGGCAATTACGCTGCGGCGCTGAACCACATCAAACCGGTGCTCATCAGCAACCCCAAGTTTGCGCTAGCCCACTACGCTTTTTCTATCATCTTGTTCAACCTAGGTGAGTTAGAAAATGCACGCATTTCGGCAGAAAACACCCTGCTGCTCGAACCCACCATGAGCGATGCCCAAGCGCATTTGCAAACTGTGAAGATGGCTATCGAGGCGGCACAAAAAACAACAGTGGCCCCCAGCCATGAAGTGATGACCCTCAACACCCAAGGCATTGCCCTGCAAGGCCAGGGTGACCATGCAGGCGCCATTGCCTTGTTTGAACAAACCTTAGGCCTTGCACCAGACAACTTCATGGGTTTGTACTCTTTGGGCGTGTCGCAATCGGCAGTAGGCCGAGCTGCAGAAGCCCTGCAAACCTTCACACGCGCCTGCGAAACATCGCCGCAAATGGCCATTGCTCACTTTGCGCGCGCCAAATCGTTGCAAGACCTAGGGCTGGCAGAAGCCGCCATTGCTTGCTACGACGATGCGATTGCCGTTGACCCCAAATACATGGAGGCCTACACCAACAAAGCCGCCGTATTGCAGGCCATCAACCGCCACCACGACGCCCTGCTGACCTTGGTCAAAGCTACTGACATTGACCCCAACCATGTACGCTCGCTCGAAGGCCAAGGGCAACTGCTAGGCCAGTACAAGCAATACACCTTGGGCACCAACGCCTTTAGACGCGCCCTAGAAGTCGACCCCGACTACGCCTACGGCGAAGGCCACCTGATCAGCGCACGCCAGAGCAACTGCGACTGGACCGACTTTGAAGCCAAGCGCGAACTCATTTTTGAAGGCATCCGTGCTGGCAAAAAAATGTGCGGCCCGCTGACCATCATGTCGCTCACCGACGATGCAGCCTTGGCACGCCAATGCATTGAAATTTATGCCGCAGACAAATACGGCCCATCCATGTACACGCTTTGGAATGGCGAAAAATACCAACACCGTCGCAAACGCGTAGCCTTTATTTCTGCCGACTTCAGAACCCACCCCGTAGGCTACCTGATGATTGGCATGCTGGAAAAGTTTGACAAAAAACACTTCGAAATTACCGGCGTCTTTACGGGCACCCCCGATGGCAGCGACTTGTGGAAACGCTACCGCTGCGCCTTTGACCACTATTTAGACGTGCAAGACAAACCAAGCCTTGAAGTGGCCAAACTGCTGCGCGCCATGGAAATTGACATCGCCATTGACCTGTCGGGCCACACCGAGGGTACGCGCTTAGAAATTTTGTCGCACCGCCCTGCCCCCGTGCAAATGACCTATTTGGGTTTTCCAGGCACCTTGGGCTTGCCCTTCATTGATTATTTAATTACCGACCCCGTGACAGTGCCGCCCGACATGCAGCAGCACTACCGCGAAAAGATTTTGTACTTGCCGCACTGCTATTTGCCGCGCGACGACTCGGTGGTTCCCGCCGACAAAGTACCCACCAAAGCGGAATGTGGTTTGCCTGAAGAAGGCGTGGTGTTTTGCAGTTTTAACCATGACTACAAAATCAACCCACCCATGTTCAAAGTGTGGATGGACTTGCTCAAAGCCGTGCCCGGCAGCGTGTTGTGGCTAATGAAACTCAACGACGGCGCCCATGCCAACCTCACGCAATCGGCCATCGCCCATGGTGTGGACCCAAGCCGTGTGGTTTACGCCACGCGCGTGCCATCGATTGAAGACCACTTAGCCCGTTACAAACTGGCCGATGTCTGCCTAGACACCTTTCCCTATAACGGCCACACCACCACCAGCGACGCGCTGCTGGCAGGCGTGCCTGTGGTGACGATGATGGGAAGTAGTTTTGCTTCTAGAGTGGCGGGGAGTTTGTTGAATGACCACCAACTCACAGGATATATCGCAAACGATTTCGATGAGTACTACTCAATTTGTATTGATGCGGTAAATGGGAAAAAAATTAACGGGTCAAAGGTGTTTAACACAAGTCGAATCACCAATGAATCGAAGCAGTGGTCTGAGTTGCTAAGCGCGCTGTAAGGAATAAAAAATGCTGAAAAGAGTCATTATTGGTGGGTCGTCTGAAATACCAGCATGGACAACCATGAATGCAGACCCCTCTACGAATCCAGATATTCTGTCAGATATTTGCGACTTGAGTCAAATTGAAGAAAACTCTGTCTCAGTTTTTTACATGAGTCACGTCTTCGAACATATTCCGTTATTCAAAGTAGAAAGCACTTTAAAGAAGCTATTTACCGCAATGACATCGAATAGCACACTGTACATATCAGTTCCAGATCTTTCAATACTAGGAAAGCAACTGGAGAGTCAACAATTAGGAATTCAGCAGAAAATTCATGTTCTGCGGATGATTTATGGCGGGCAAGTATCAGATTTTGATTTTCATTATTTTGGATACACTTTTGAAGTACTAAGTTTTTTTCTGCAAGCAGCTGGGTTTCATAACATACGCAAAGTAAAGTATTTTAATTTACATAAAGATACGAGTAATTTTTCGCCCTATTTTGACACCACAATTAGCTTAAACATCATTTGCCATAAATCATGAAAAATAACGCCCCAACAGTTATGGTGCTTTGGCATGCGAACCCGAACCCATTCGCCCCACCTTTACTCTCTACCAATCAAATTACTGGCGTACTGGATGAGCACAGTACCCAAGAATTCAATTATGGAACTCAAAAATTCTCATTCCCTAGAGGCGAATTTGATTTAGAAGCCCTGCTAAAAGAAAAGAATATCGACAAACCTGATTATCTATTTGTCTGCTTAGATTCAACAACACCCTATATTGCCCGTAATATTAAGAATGTTTGTGAAAATTCGTTTTTATGTTTAGGTGATAGCCATCACTTACCACAACCCATCACTCGACTGATCAACTACGCCTCAAACGAAAAATTTGGCGGACACATATTTACAAACAATGTACGACACGCACACTGGTTCAAGCACCGCTGTGATGCGGATCAGTATTTTGAGCCAGCGCTTTTCGCCCTAAATTTGGGCTCAAATTTAGATGATAACTTGAGACCAATAAATCACTCTAAGGAAACGCCGGTGTTTTATGGCCAGATGGGACAATTCCATCCGCGTCGAGGACGAATCATGCCCAATTTACTTCAGAAGAATTTAGTTCGGCATATTTCCGGTTCTCGAGAACAGCTTTCAACACAAATGAAACAATCGATGGCATGCATCAACGTGACATTGAATTCAGATCTTAATTCCCGTGTTTTTGAGATCGCTCAAACAGGTTGTTTGCAAATCGTGGATCAACTGTCCATTTTTAACGGTCATGGCTCTGTGTTGATTCCAGGACACAACTGTTTGACGTTTCAAACTGAAGCAGAGCTGCACGAGGTGCTCAGTGATGTGAATTACTTAAAGCAAATCGGCACTGTTTTGGGCGCTAATTTAAAACATGAGTTTGATCAATATTGGGGTATCGAGCGTATCAAAGATCGCTTATCTGCTTCAGTATTGAGTGATTCGGTTAAACTAAATCCCACTCCAAAAGAAACTGCTCGATTTAACAATTCCAACAAGAATGCAGATTTTGAAAATAGACTATTAGTCTATGAAAATTTACTCGAATTACACAGATCCAACGAGCGCATATCAATTTACATCGACTCAAATCATTCACATGAGTACATACAAGACTTAATCGATTTACCTCGGCTTGAATTCCCAGAAAAAGACATCTTCCTAGAAGACTCAAAATCTCTAAGAATATATATCAAAGAAAACAACTTAAAAACACCTGAGCTTTTTTTCGTCTCGTAAATAAAACGCAACATAGGAAATATCATGCCCATATTAACCGAATCAGAACTTAAAAATAAATATAATTTACCGAATTATCATGTCCCTTTTTTGCTAAAAGCAAATGAGCTGCTTGATTTTAGAAACAAGAAAGTTCTAGAGGTTGGCGGTAGCTTGCCTCGTGATTTAGTTATTGGAGAACTGCAAGCAAGCCAATGGGTAGGCATTGAACAACTAGACTACTGGCAAGAAATACAAGCAGCAAACCCTACAACGTCGACTCAATCTATACAATTTTCTAATTATGACTCAATAGGCAATTATCAAATTCTTACTGGCAGCATTGAGGACATACCACAATCATTTTATCAAGAATTCGATATAGTTTTTTCTATAGCTACTTTTGAGCACATTCATAAGCTTCCAGCGGCATTAGATCAAATGTACAAATGCCTAAAAGTAAATGGCAAACTTTTCTCATTATTCTCACCTATTTGGTCTGCACACGATGGCCATCATCTGCCTAATTCCTACACTGAAAATGGTGAAAAATTTAACTTTTCAAACAATCCTATTCCACCTTGGGGGCATTTATTAATGCGGCCAATGGAAATTTATGATTTATTAGTAAGTAAATTTGATAGGAAATTTGCCCAAGAGGTTGTTTACTATATTTTTCAGTCCAATCACATAAATCGATATTTCTTCAAAGATTATACAGATGTTATTGAGAGATCTAAATTTCAGAAGAAAGATATTCACCCACTTTTCCCGATGGAAATTCCAAATATGATTCAAGAGGCACTAATTAAAAAATATGGTGACCAAGATTTCTCCCACAATGGGATGCTTGCGTTGCTACATAAGTAATTTTTTGAATATTACTGAGAGCATCTTATGATTATTTCGCGTAGCCCTCTTCGACTGAGCCTTGGCGGAGGCGGTACAGACCTGCCCTCCTATTACCGCGAGCATGAAGGATTTCTAATTGCTGCAACCATTGACAAGTATGTATATGTCACAGTCATGCGGCCGTTCTCAAAAGGTATTTATCTCAAATACTCTCAAATTGAAAAGGCTAAACAAGTAGACGAAGTAAAGCATCCAATAATTCGCGAAACACTTAAACTACTTGAACTCAATACACCGCAAATCGAAATCACATCTCTGGCAGATATTCCTGCTGGTACAGGTTTAGGATCTTCAGGTAGTTTCACAACCGCTCTGCTGAAATCTCTATATGCACACAAACGGCAGCATCTACATCAAGAAGAGTTAGCTGCACTAGCTTGCGAAATTGAGATCAATCGACTTCAAGAGCCAATTGGTAAACAAGACCAATATGCCGCAGCATGTGGCGGAATCACGTGCTACACCTTCCATAAAGATGATAGGGTTACCACTGTGCCCTTAAAGATTAGCACCTCAACATTGTTTGAATTAGAAGATAACTTGTTGATTTTTTTCACAGGATTCTCTAGAAGCGCCGGTGGCATTTTGAATGACCAAAATACCAAAACATTGGTGAATGACAAGGACATGCTTGCTAATTTACATTATGTAAAAGAAATTGGTTATCGCAGTAAGGATGCTTTGGAATCAGGTAACACAGCCCTTTTTGGTGAGTTAATGCACGAACATTGGGAACATAAAAAAAGACGTTCTGGCGGAATGAGTAATTCTCAAATTGACGACTGGTACAAGTTGGCTATGCGCAATGGCGCCATTGGCGGGAAGCTAGTCGGCGCTGGTGGTGGTGGTTTTTTAATGTTTCTGGCAGATGACCGCACTAAGTTGCGTCAAGCCATGATGAATGCGGGTTTGGATGAAGTGCGATTCAAATTTGACTTTGAAGGCACAAAAATTGTTTTGACATCATGAAACTTCCCATTGCAATTCTTGCTGGTGGACTTGCTACGCGCATGATGCCTTTGACTCAATCTACTCCCAAAGCCTTGCTCAATGTGGCGGGTAAACCATTTATTCACTGGCAACTTGAATATTTGATGCAGCAAGGCGCCAAAGAAGTTGTACTCTGCGTTGGACATTTGGGCGAGCTTATTGAGGCGTCTGTAGGTGATGGAAGAGACTTTGGATTGAATGTAAGTTACTCGTTTGATGGATCGACATTGCTTGGTACGGGTGGTTCTATCAAACGCGCACTTCCATACCTGGATAAGGCTTTTATGATTTTATATGGCGACTCTTTTTTACCAATTGACTATAAATCTGTAGAGGCTGAATTCTTTAATCAAAATAAACCTGCGTTGATGACCATTTTAAAAAATGAAAATCGCTGGGATAAGAGTAATGTAATTTTCAAAAATCATGAACTCATTGAGTACAACAAATTAAAATGTCACTCAGACATGGATTACATTGATTATGGCTTGAGTATTATGAGTGCAAGCTGCATCAATGAATATTCTAAATCTGATGCATTTGATTTATCAGACCTTTACCATCATTTATCGGTGACCAAAAATCTTGCTGGCCTTGAAGTTAAAGATCGGTTCTTTGAAATCGGCTCGCAAATTGGTCTTGAAGAAACACAAAAATTTTTTGAACTGAAAGGTAAACCATGAGTTACGCAAAACAACACTTAAACGAAGCCATTGAGATCATTCAAAAGATTGATCAAGACTCAATTGAAAAGATGGCTTCCCTTTTGCATGATGTCAAATCTGATGGAGGACGAATTTTCTTTTTGGGGGTTGGCGGCAGTGCTGGTAATTGCTCCCATGCTGTCAATGATTTCCGAAAAATTGCTGGCATTGAATCTTATGCACCAACCGACAATGTTTCCGAATTAACAGCACGTACAAATGATGAAGGTTGGGCGACAGTTTTTGTTGAATGGCTTAAAACTAGCAAATTAAAACCTACTGATGTTCTATTTGTCCTTTCGGTCGGTGGTGGTAATTTAGATAAAAATATCAGTCCCAACTTGGTTGAAGCGCTCAAATATGCAAAAACAGTTGGCGCAAAAATCACTGGTATTGTTGGCCGAGATGGCGGCTACACAGCACAAGTTGCAAACGCATGCGTTGTAGTTCCTACCGTGAATCCAGACACCATCACACCACATTCAGAAGCTTTTCAAGCGGTGATTTGGCACTTGTTGGTATCTCACCCTAAACTCAAGGCCCATACTACAAAATGGGAATCGACTGTCAAATGAAAAATCGTGCGGTTTTTTTAGATCGTGATGGTGTAATTAATCGCGCCATCGTTCGCGATGGAAAGCCGTACCCACCTGCTTCTTTAGATGAATTAGAAATTCTGCATGGTGTGCCTGAAGCACTATATAAACTAAAGTCCGCAAATTACAAACTCATTGTGATCACCAACCAACCAGATGTCGCAAGAGGAACCATGAAGCGTGAAACCGTTGAATTGATTCACAAACATATGTTGAAAACTTTACCTATTGACAACATTCGAAGCTGTTTTCATGACAGCCAAGACAATTGCGACTGCAGAAAACCTAAAGCAGGCGCTATTTTGTCTGCTGCCATTGAATTTGAAATTGATTTAACGAATAGTTTCATGATCGGTGACCGCTGGCGTGATATTGAAGCAGGCCAGAGCGCGGGTTGTCATACCTTTTTTATTGACTATGGGTACCTTGAGACCCAACCATCATCACCTAACCACATTGTCAAGAGCCTCAACGAGGCAACAGATATTATTTTAAATTTCCAAAGGAGTTGATCATGAAGAAAATTAATGAATTGAAAGTAAAAATCTTTGCTGATGGCGCTGACAAGTCTGGCATGCTAGAAATGTATTCAAAGCCATTTATTCACGGATTGACCACCAACCCTACTTTAATGAAAAAAGCGGGAATTACAGATTACCGAGCTTTTTGTAAAGATATTCTCAACACAATTAACGATAAACCCTTATCTTTCGAAGTCTTTTCGGATGATTTCGCTGAAATGGAACGACAAGCACTTGAGATCGCAAGCTGGGGCGAAAATGTTTACGTCAAAATTCCAGTTACCAACACAAAGCAGCAGCCCTGCTATGAGTTGGTGCATAAACTATCAACCCAAGGCGTGAAAGTTAACGTCACTGCGATCATGACCTTGTCACAGGTTCGTGATGTCGTTTCTGCTTTAGATCCAAACGTACCTAGCTATGTTTCTGTCTTTGCAGGTCGAATTGCAGATACAGGACGCGATCCTTTGCCATTAATGGCCGCATCAGTAGAAATTTTAAAATTAGCGCCCGCCGCTGAACTCATTTGGGCAAGTCCAAGGGAATTATTAAATATCTATCATGCAGATCAAATTGGCTGCCACGTCATCACCGTCACGAATGATATTTTGAAAAAGATTGATCTGATTGACTATGATCTTGATACTTATTCATTGGATACAGTCAAAATGTTTTATGCTGATGCCTTAGCGGCCAATTTCTCACTTTAATTTTGGTGTTTTTCGAGGGCCGCTTAGCGAGCAAATTGTTTGACATGTGGACATGTAACCAAGTCAACTACAGTTTATAAATCAATTCGAAAGATTTTAATCATGACCATTGCTAAGAAGGTAGCCCTCATCACCGGCATCACCGGCCAAGACGGCTCCTACCTCGCCGAGTTCCTTTTAGAAAAAGGCTACATCGTTCATGGCATCAAGCGTCGTGCATCGTTGTTCAATACCGATCGTATTGACCACATCTACCAAGACCCGCATGCCAACAACAAAAACCTGCATCTGCACTACGGTGATTTGTCGGACAGTAGCAACCTCACCCGCATCATTCAACAGGTGCAGCCTGACGAGATTTACAACCTAGGCGCTCAAAGCCATGTGGCGGTGTCGTTTGAGGCCCCCGAATACACCGCCGATGTGGACGGCATGGGCACGCTGCGTTTGCTCGAAGCCATTCGCTTTTTGGGGTTAGAAAAGAAAACACGCTTTTACCAAGCCTCCACCTCTGAGCTGTATGGCTTGGTGCAAGAAAAGCCGCAAAGGGAAACCACCCCCTTCTACCCACGCAGCCCTTATGCGGTGGCCAAGCTCTATGCCTACTGGATCACGGTGAACTACCGCGAGGCCTATGGCATGTATGCCTGCAACGGTATTTTGTTTAACCACGAGAGCCCGCGCCGTGGCGAAACGTTTGTGACCCGCAAAATTACCCGCGGCATGGCCAATATTGCGCAGGGCCTAGACAGTTGCCTTTACATGGGCAATATGGACGCGCTGCGCGACTGGGGCCATGCCAAAGATTATGTGCGCATGCAATGGATGATGTTGCAGCAAGACACACCCCAAGACTACGTCATTGCCACCGGTGTTCAATATTCGGTGCGTCAGTTCATTACAAAAACTGCGACTGAATTGGGCGTCACCCTCGCCTTTAAAGGCGAAGGCGTGAACGAAGTCGCCACCGTGGCCAAGATTGAAGGCTCCGACGCGCCAGGTTTGACTGTGGGTCAAGTGGTAGTGCGGGTTGACCCCCGCTACTTCCGTCCGACCGAGGTGGAAACCCTTCAGGGTGACCCGAGCAAAGCCAAGGCTGACCTAGGCTGGGTGCCAGAAATTACGCTCGATGAGATGGTCAAAGAGATGGTAGCCAACGACTTGAGCAAAGCCAAACAGCATGCCTTGCTCAAGAAACACGGTTTCAACGTATCTGTAGGCATTGAGCACTAAGCCATGAACTTGGATGCCAAGATTTATGTAGCCGGCCACCGTGGGATGGTGGGCTCAGCCATCGTGCGCCGCTTGCAGGCGGATGGTTACCAACACATCATCACCCGCACGCACGCCGAGCTAGACCTGACGCGGCAAGTAGAGGTGGAGGCTTTTCTCAAAACCGAAAAGCCCGACTACCTGTTTATCGCGGCAGCCAAGGTAGGCGGCATTCACGCCAACAACACTTACCGCGCCGACTTCATCTACCAAAACCTGATGATGGAGGCCAACCTGATTCAGGGGGCGTATGCGGCAGGCATCAATGACCTGATGTTTTTGGGCTCTAGCTGCATTTACCCACGCGACTGCCCGCAGCCGATCAAAGAAGAATATTTGTTGACGGGGCCTTTAGAGCAAACCAACGAGCCCTATGCCTTGGCCAAGATTGCAGGCATCAAGCTGTGCGAGAGCTTCAACGCCCAATATGGCACGCGCTACACCAGCGTGATGCCGACCAACCTCTACGGCCCCGGCGACAACTACGACCTGCAAAACAGCCATGTGTTGCCCGCGCTGATTCGCAAAGCGCACGAAGCCAAGCTGCGCGGTGACGCCGAATATGTGGTGTGGGGCAGCGGGAACCCCATGCGCGAGTTTTTGTATGTGGACGATTTGGCCGACGCCTGCGTGCAACTGATGACAGCGGGCTACCACGGCCCCTTGCTCAACATTGGCACGGGCGTGGATGTGACCATCCGCGAACTGGCCGAGCAGGTGATGCAGGTGGTGGGCTTTGAGGGCCGCATTGTGTTTGACAGCGCCAAGCCCGACGGCACGCCGCGCAAGTTGCTAGACGTGTCAGCCGCCGCCGCTCAGGGATGGCGAGCCAAGGTGGCGTTGGCTGATGGCATCAAGTTAGCCTATCAAGATTTTTTGAAAAACCACGCTCAAGCATAAGGCACTGTATGACGGTTCCGAGATTAGTTCCAGTGGTGTTGTCTGGTGGAAGCGGCTCGCGCTTGTGGCCACTTTCTCGCTCATTGCGCCCCAAACAATTCTTAGGCGTGACCGAAGACGCGTCACTGTTTCAGCTGACATTGCAGCGCTTGCAAGGCATTACTGCCGACGTGATGCGCCCCATCGTGGTGGCCAACAACGACCATCGCTTTTTGGTGGGCGAGCAGTGCCGCGAGGCGGGGGTGACGCCGCACAGCATCTTGCTAGAGCCTGTGGCGCGTAACACGGCGCCAGCCATCGCGGTGGCGGCGTTGGCGGCCCTGGCCACTGGGGCCGACCCCGTGCTGCTGGTGCTGCCGTCGGACCACACGTTTGCCGATGTGCCTGCGTTTCACCACGCGGTGCGGGTGGGGCTGAAGGCGGCAGAGGCGGGCGCGCTGGTGACGTTTGGCATTGTGCCCACGCACCCCGAGACGGGTTATGGCTACGTCAAAGCCAGTTTGCCGTTGGATGCGAATGCAGCTGTGCCGGTGCAGCAGTTTGTCGAGAAGCCCGATCTCGCCACGGCGCAGGCCTACTTGAAAGACGGCAGCTACACCTGGAACAGCGGCATGTTCATGTTCAGGGCGTCGGTGTTTTTAGAGGAGTTGGGCGAGGCCAACCCCGCCATGCTGCAAGCCTGCCTAGGCGCATGGAACAACGCACAGAAAGACCTTGAGTTTGTGCGCTTGGACAAAGAAGCGTTTGCCAGCAGCCCCAGCGACAGCGTGGACTACGCGGTGATGGAGAAAACCAGCAAAGCCGTGGTTGTGCCGCTAGATGCAGGCTGGAACGATGTGGGCGCATGGTCTGCTGTGTGGCAGGTGTTGCCGCAAGACGCCCAAGGCAACGCCACGCGGGGCGATGTGCTCTTGGAAGGTGCCAAGAACAGCTACGTGCATGCCGACAGCCGCTTGGTCGCGCTGATTGGCGTGGAAGATTTGGTGGTGGTCGAAACCTCAGACGCGGTGCTGGTGGCCCACAAAGACAAAGCGCAAGACGTGAAGAAAGTGGTGGACCGCCTGAAAGCGCAAAAGCGCCCCGAGGTAGACCAACACCGCGAGGTGTTCAGACCGTGGGGCAGCTACGACAGCGTAGATAGCGGTGGGCGTTTTCAGGTCAAGCGCATCAAGGTGAAGCCAGGCGCGAAGTTGTCGCTGCAAATGCACCACCACCGCGCCGAGCATTGGGTGGTGGTGTCGGGCACGGCGCTGGTGCGCTTGGGCGAAGAGACCAAGCTGGTGACAGAAAACGAATCGGTCTACATCCCCGTGGGCATGACGCACGCGCTAGAAAACCCAGGCAAAGTGCCGCTGCATTTGATCGAGGTGCAGTCGGGTTCGTACCTGGGTGAGGACGACATTGTGCGGTTTGAAGATTTGTATGGGCGCATCTAAACGCTGCAAACAAACGCCCTCACTTTTCAATCTCACCGCATCAATGACTGAGTAGGACAGAACACCCTACTCAGTCATTTTTTTGCTTAACGCGTCACCAAACCAGCCACTTGTGTCGTTGTCAGCGACCCAATCTGAGTGGTTGTGAACGCATTGATGTCGCTACCCAAAGCTACAAGCTTCGCAACGGTCAAGGTCGGGATCTGCGTGGTCGTCAAACCAGCCACTTGGCCAGTCGTCAGAGCCTGCAAACCAGCGGTTGACAATGCGGCCAACTGGCCAGTCGTCAAGGCACCAATTTGCGTTGAGCTCAAAGCCTGCAAACTACCCGTGCTGATGGCACCGATTTGTGCAGTGCTCAAAGTGTTGAGCTTGTCGGTGGCCAAGCCATTCAAGGCCGAGGTCGACAGAGACTGAATCAAATCAGAGCCCAAGCTGTTGAGTTGAGCGCTGCTCAAGGCATTGACTTGTGTCGAGCTCAACACGGCCACATCACGCGCTTCCAGCGTTGGCAACTGGCTGGTCGTGAGCGATGCAATCTTGGTCGACGACAAGGCCGCAAAGTCAGCCGTTTCCAAGGCCTGCAGTTGGCTGCTGCTGAGCGCAGGAATAGCGGCGGTGTTCAACGCATCCACTTGCGCGGTGGTCAAAGCGGTGATTTGCGCACCGGTCAAGCCTGCGATAGCGGAGGATGAAAGGGCAGCCACTTTATCGGTGGTGATGCCTGGCACAACAGACAAGCTCAAGCCTTGCACCTGTGTCGAACTCAGCAAGTTGACCATGCCCGTAGACATTGCCGCCACGTTGGCCGCACTGAGCGCGCCGATTTGGTCACTGGTCAATGCTGTCACTTGGGTGGTTCCCAAAGCCAAGACTTGACCTGTGGTCATGACCCGGACCTGCCCGTTGGTCAAGGCGTTGACTTGCGACGTTCCCATCGCAGTCAAGTTGGTGGTGGACAAGGTGTTGATCACCGCGTTACTTAGGAGCTTGACTTGGTTCGTGGTCAAAGCGCCCACCTGCCCCGTAGACAAACCGGACACAACCGTGTTGGTCAACTCGCTGATCTGCCCTGTACTCAATTGCGTCACTTGCGTGGTGCTCAAGGACTGGAGCTGAGTGGTCGTCATACCTTGCAGCTGTGTCGCAGTCAAGGCTTGCAAGTTGTCGGTTGCCAAAGACTGGATGTTGGCGGTGCTCAGAGCGTTGATTTGGTCGTTGCTCAAAGCGGCCACTTGCGAGGTGGTCAAAGCATCCAGTTTGGCAGTCGTCAAACCACCAATCACGTCGCGAGACAGGACACGAGTTTGGGCTGTACCCAACTTGGCAATGTTGACATCACTGATTTGCAACACTTGGTTCGAGGTCAAGGCCGCCACATCGGTGGTCTCCATAGCCACCAGTTGTGCACTGGTCAAGCTGCTGACCTGAGAGGTGCCCAAACCAGCCACTTGATCAGCCGTCAAGGCTTGGATCAACGCGGTGCTCAAGTCATCGATGCGCGCATCGGCAATGGCAGCCACTTGCGTGGTCGTCAAGGCAGCGAAGTCAGCGGTCTCAAGGCTGTTCAACTTGGTTGAGCTGAGCGCGTTGAGCTGAGCGGTGCTCAAGCCTGCGGCTTGATCGGTCGTCAAGGCGCGCAGCTGATCGGTCGTCAAGGTGGCCAAGTCTGCCGCGGCAATGGCGTTGAGTTGAGC
Organism: Limnohabitans sp. TS-CS-82; assembly: GCF_002943475.1. NCBI lineage: Bacteria > Pseudomonadati > Pseudomonadota > Betaproteobacteria > Burkholderiales > Comamonadaceae > Limnohabitans > Limnohabitans sp. TS-CS-82. Next base: position 57,879 of record NZ_PTQX01000010.1, read on the forward strand.
GGTGCTCAAGGCTGCAACATCGGCGTTTTCCATCACCACCAATTGGGTGGTGGTCAGTGCAGCAACTTGGGCGGTACCCAAGGCGGCCACTTCGCCAGTTGTCAAAGCTTGCACTTGTGCGCTGGTGAGTTGGTTGACTTGGCTGGTCAACAAACTTGCCACAGCACTGGTGGTCATCGATTGCAGCTGTGTTCCGGTGATGGCTTGCAACTGGCTCGTTGCCACTAAGCTTTGCAGTTGTGAATCGCTCAAGCTACGTAACTGTGTGGACGACAAATTGGCAATCTGTGCCGTGCTGAGTGTGGACACTTGGTTGGTGTCCAACGCTGCGATTTGTGCGGTAGACACCGAGGCAAAAGAACCCACCGAGATCTTGCTGACTTGAGATGTGGTCAACGCATTGATCTGCGATGTGGTCAACGCGCCCACTTGATCGCCATTCAAAATATTGATGTTCGCTGTCGACAAGGCTTGTACCTGTGCCGTGGTGAACGCCTTCAATGGATCGAGGTTCATCACCGTGAGTTGGTGTGTACCCAGCACAGCCACGTTGGCGGTGGTCAGAGCAGACACTTGGCCTGCCGACAAGGCATCAAACTGCGTTGCCGACAAAGTGGTGATGTCAGAGGTTTCCAGGGCTTCCACTTGAGCAGTGGTCAAGTTCTCTACCAAGTTGACGGACAAGGCTTGAATGTCATCGGTACCCAGTGCACGAATGCCTGCTGTGGTAAAGCCCTTGATTTGCGTGGCGCTCAAGGCGGCAATGTCTGCCGTTTCGAGTTCGACCACTTGTGAGGTGGCTAAGCCACCCAGTTGCGCGGCACTCATGGCTTGAACTTGCGTCGAGCTCATGGCTGTCACACGACCAGCGGCCAAGCCTTGCAACTGAGCAGTACTCAAAGCGTTGACTTGCGCGGTTCCCAAGGCAGCCACACTGCCATTGCTCAGCGTGTTGACTTGGTCTGTGCCCATGGCCTGAATTTGGCCTGTGGTCAATGTTGCCAACTGAGTGCTGGTGAGCTGGTTGAACTGCGTAGTAGCCGTCAACGAAGCAAGTTGTGCGGTACCCAGGGCTTGGACTTGTGACGTGCTGAGTGTTTGCAACGATCCTGCAGACAAGGCCATGGCTTGACCCGAAGACAACGCCGCCACTTGAGCTGTGCCCAAGGCTTTGACAGAGTTGCTCGCCAAGGCACTGATGTGGTCGGTTTTCAAACCTTGCACCGTCGATGTAGCCAAGGTTGCCAACGCGGTCGTGTTGATAGCGTTAATCTGGGCCGACCCCATGGTGTTGAGTTGCGTGGTGCTCAAAGCGCCCAATTGCGACGAAGACAGCACGCTCACCTGTGAGGTGTTCAAACCTGCGGCGTTGGTGGTGGACAAGCCACTCATCTGACTTGTGGTCAGACCCGCCACAGCCGTGGTGGTGATGGAGCGCACGTTGGTGCTGCTGATGGCATTCAATTGACCCGTTGATAACGCTGCCACTTGGGAGGCGCCCAGTCCAGACAAGGCGCTACTCGACAGGGCAGCCGCCTGGTCAGTGGTCAACGTACCCACTTTGGATTCGTTGATGCCTGCCATCTGTGTCGATGTCAAAGCAACGATTTGTGCTGTGGTGAAGCTGGCAATTTGTGCAGCAGACAAGGCATTGAAATCGTCACGCTCCAAGACACCCACGGAGGTGCTCGACAAGGCACGCAACTGGTCGGTACTCAAACTACTCACTTGCTGGCCTGACAAAGCCACCACATCCGCAGACTCGAGGTTATTCAACTGACTGGTGCTGAAAGCGGCAACTTGCAAATCGGTCAACGCTGTCATCTCAGTGGTGCTAAAGGCGCGCACTTGGTCAGTCGTCATCGCATTGATGACCGAGGTTGCCAAAGTAGACACTTGAGTATTGGTGAGGTTAGGCACCAAGGCTGTCGCAGCGCCCTGCAATTCGGTGTCACTGAAAATTGCGCCAATTTGTTCGGACGTCAGCGCTTGAACTTGCCCAGTTGCGACCGTATTCAACTGAGTCACGCTGAGCGACTGCAGCTGCGTACTGGTCAGCGCATTGATTTGTGCCGTACCCATGCTGGCAATGCTGACCCCAGAGGTCGACAAGGTGGCCAACTGTGCGGTCGACAAAGCTTGTACTTGCGAAGTGCCCAGCGATGCCACTTGGGTGCTGGATAGCTTGTTGAATTGCGTGGTCGCCGTGAGCGATTGCAATTGCGTGGTGCCCAAGGCACGCAGTTGTGAAGAGCTTAAGGTTTGTAAGCTGGTGCTTGAGAGCGAGACGGCTTGACCTGACGTCAAGGCGTTAACTTGCGCTGTACCCAAAGCTACCACAGATGCGCTAGCCAAAGTGCTGATGTGCTCGGTCTTAACACCCTGAAGTGTGGCGGTGGACAGGCCACTCAAGGCCGTTGCGCTCAGCGCATTGATCTGTGCAGATCCCATGGCGTTGAGCTGGTCTGTACCCAAGGCGCCCAATTGACCTGCGCTCAAGGCATTGATTTGCGCGGTTTGCAAGCCCGCCACATTGGTGGTGGACAAGCCGCTCAGTTGGGTGGTTGTGAACCCAGACATTGCACTGACCGCGACCGACTGGAGGTTGGTGCTACTGATGGCGTTCAGTTGCCCCGTGCTAAACGCCGCCAATTGAGTTGCCGACAATGCATTGATCAGGGCCGTCGACAGTGCAGATGTTTGCTCAGTCGTCATACCACCCAACTGCGTAACGCTCAACGCGCCCGCCTGAGAACCCTTGATCGCTTGCACTTGTGTCGTGGTGAACGACGACACCTGAATGGCGCTGAAGGCCACCAGATCATCGTTTTCAAGTGATTGGATTTGTTCGGTGCCCAAGGCTTGCAGTTGCGTGCTGGAGAGTTCGCGTAACTGTGTAGCGCTCAAGGCGCGCAAGTCTGCGGTCTCAATCGCGTTCACTTGTGCCGTGGTCAGTGCATGCAATTGGTCGTTGTTCAACACGGCCATATGTGCCACTGTCAAGGCCTTTACCTGCCCAGAGGTCAGGCCTTGCACTTGATCTGTGCTCAACGAACCCACCTGCGTTGCGCTCATTTGTGCCACTGCGGCAGTGCTGATCTTGGCAACTTGTGAACTGGTCAATGCGGCAAGTCGTGCTGTGCTCAGGCCTGACACTTGCGACACCGTCAATGCACTCGCTTGGTCAGTGGACAAACTCGCCAATTGAGAGGTAGAAAGAGCGTCAAATTGTGTAGCACTGAGTGTGCTGATGACTGTTGTGCTCAATGCGCCAACTTGGCCAGTGCTCATGGCACCAATCAATGTCGCGCTCAATGCTTTGGACTGCGAAGAGCTCAATTGAGCGACGACACCCGTGGACAAAGCAGCAACCTGGGTGGTACTCAACGCGGCAATGCTAGACGATTGCAAACCTGCCACTTTGGCGGTAGACAAGGCGTTGATGGAAGTGGTCGTCAATGCGCCAACTTGCGAGTTGGTCAATGCGGACAACTGCTCCGTGGTCAGGGCCACCATGGCACCCGTGGAGAGAGAAGCAATTTGCGTAGTGGTAATGCCTTGCAGCGTAGCGGTCGCCACAGCAGCCAAGCCACCTGTGCTGATCGACTCAAACTGTGAAGTGCTCAAGCTATTCAGTTGAGCAACAGACAAACCAGCCACTTGGCTCGAGCCCAAAACGCTCAGAGAAGCCGTTCCTAATGCTTGTGTCTGAGAGGTTGTGAGGGCGCCCAACTCTGTTGGAGTGAATGCTTGTACCTGCGAGGTAGACAAGGCCGCGACAACGCCCGTACTCAAAGCACGCAATTGATCGCTGGACAAGGCCTGAACCAAACTGGTGTTGAGACCAGCGACATCATCTGTCGTCAAAGCACCCACTTGGGTGGCAGACAAATAACCCAGTTGTTCAACACTCAGATCATCAATTTGGCCTGTACCAAGCGCTTGAACTTGCGCCGTGGTCATGCTTTGCAGTTGAGTTTGCGTCAGCCCGTCCATCAAATCGGTAGTGCTGAGGTTGGCAACTACGGAAGTCGACAACGCTTTGAACTGGTTGGCACCCAACGCACCCAACTGCGTGGAAGTCAACGCATTGACTTGCGAAGAAACCAACCCTGCTACGGCACCAGTGCTGAGGTTAGAAAGCTGCGTGTCGGTGAGTGCTTGGAACTTGGTTGAACTCAAAGCAGACACTTGGCTGCTTTGCAAAGAACCAATTTGCTCGCCATTGAGCAATTGCAGTTCGGAGGTGCCCATCGCGGCGACCCCTGCAGAGCTCAAGACCTGCACCTGTGCGCCCGTGAGCTTCTTGACCAACGTGGTGCTCAGACCAGCCACTTGGGCCGTATCTAATGCAGCGATGGTGCTGGTAGACATGCCTTGCAAGGCTGTGCCAGAGATTTGGTTGAGTTTGGTAGAAGTCAACGCCGCCACTTGACCTGAGCCAATGGCTGCAATCGCAGAGTTAGTGAGAAAAGCCACGTTGCTACTACTCAACGCTGACAACTGGCCAGAGTTCAAACTGGTAATGCCAGCCGCAGAGAGCGCCGACACTTGGTTGCTTTGCAAAACACCCATTTGAGCCGTGCTCAAAGAAGCAACATCTTCAGTCGCCATACTGCGTATCTGAGCATCGGTCAGCACCGTGATTTTGCTGGTACCAAGGGCTTGGAAATCTTGTGTTTCAAGCGCTTTGATTTGGCCCGCACTCAAAGCCGCCAAGGTGTCGGTCTTCAGTGACTGCACTTGATCGCTGGAAAGCGCCGTGATGGCATCACTGGTCAAGTAGGCCAATTGCGAAGTTGTCAAAGCATTGAGCTGCGAAGAGCTCATGTTCTGAACAAAAGAGGTGCTCAAGGCTCCCACCTGATCGTCCGTGAGCTTACTCACTTGGGTCGAACTCAGAGCGGCCAGATTGGTAGTCGACAGGCTGGCAATTTGGCCTGTTGTGAGCGAGGCGACTTGCTGCGTTTGTAACAACTGAATGTTGGCCGTCGTCAAAGCAGATAACGTTGCACTGCTCAAAGAACTCATTTGCGTGCTGGAAAGCGCCTGCAGATTGGTGGAGCTCAGTGCATTCAAATTGCCCGTGCTAATCGCCGTCAATTGCGAAGAACTCAACGTGCGGACTTGAGTGGTGGTCAGCTGATTGAGGGCATCACTCGAAAGCGATTGCACTTGACCCGTACTGAACGACTTGAGTGTGTCAACACTGAGCGTGCCGATGACTCCCGTCGACAAAGCTTGCACTTGAGAGGTGCTGAACGCAGCTATTTGAGTGGCTGTCAGCGCATTGATGAAACTGGCCGACAAAGCGGCGGAGGCAGCGGTGGACAGGCTCTGCAGTTGGGTATTGGTCAGAACCTTGGCATTGGTCGAATTCAAGGCACCCACCGCAGACGAAGACAAGGCTCCGATGATGGTGCTAGAAACAGTCTTCAACTGACTTGCTGTCAAACTTGCAATTTGAGTCGACGACAACACCGCTGCATTTGCGGTTCCAAGGCTGGTGATTTGTGCCGCACTCAAATTTTGCAATTGAGAGCTGTTAAGCGACTGTGCTTGACTGCTACTGAGCGAACCTAGTTGCGTGTTTGTCAAGGATTTAAATTGTGTGACCGTCAGCGATTGCAAGCTAGCGCTGCTCAGACTGGCCAAGGAAGTTGTGCTTACCGCATTGAGCTGAGCCACTGTGAGGGCCCGTAAATCAGTAGAGCTGAACTGTGAAATTTGCCCTGTGCTCATCGCGTTGATTGCAGCGGTAGACAAGGACGTGACTTGCAAATTGGTCAAAGCACTGACCTGCTCAGTACCCAGCGCTGCCACATTGGTAGCGCTCAAGGCTTTAATTTGAACGCCAGAAAGCGCTGCCACTTGCTCTGTCTTTAAATTTGTAAGCTTGTCCGTTGAAAGCGCGTTGAGTGCCGATGCGCTCAAGGAAGCGATTTGCCCCGTTGCAAGTGCTCGGAGCTGCCCTGTGCTCATGCCACTGACTTGCGCATTAGACATACCTGCGACGGAAGCCACACTAAGCGCCGTCACTTGGTTGGTGCTGAAGGCGCCAATTTGTGACGCCGACATGGAAATCACGTTTTTCTGCGTCAATGCGCTGACTTGTGAGGTCAGCAAACTAGACACTTGGGTATTGGAAAAAGCCGCGACCTGGGCTGTCGTGAGCTTGGCGATATCGCCTACTTCCAAGGCTTGTAGTTGTGACGTGGTCAACGCATTCAACTGAGAAGTTTTAAGGGCTGCCACTTGAGTCACGCCCATGGCCCGAATTTGCCCCGTGCTCATGCCCGTCAGATCGCGGGTCTCGATGGCTCCAATTTGCCCCACACTCATGGCAGAAACCTGGCTGGTGCCCAGAGCGCCAAGCTGGTCACCAATCAAGGCAATGATTTGGTCGGTCGTCAAAGCTTGAATTTGCTTGACTGACATGGCCGTCAAAGACTCCGTCTTGACGTTGCCAATTTCAGAAGTCTTGATACCTGACAGTTGAACGGCAGATAACTTTTGCACTTGCCCTGTAGACATGCCATTGAGTTGATCAAAGCTCATCGCAGAGACTTGGGCCTTGCTAACCTTCGCAAGTTGTGTCTGAGAAAATTGACCAATCTGGTTGCTTGAGAGCGCAGCCATTTGCCCTGTACTCAACGCTGCAATGTGCGAGGCCGACAAACCAGCAATTGAGCTTGGCAGAATGGATGCGACTTGCGTGCTGGTTAGCCCACGGACTTCGGTCAACGTGAGGGTGCTGATCTTGGTCGACGTCCAGTCATCAATGGATGTAGATGCGGTAATCCTCGGGGTGTAAACCGGGGAAGATCCTGCAGAAACTGGGGTAGTAGCCATAGTGCACTCGATTCTTTGTCTGTTAGTAAAGTGAACAGTTGCCCCAACAGGAACATACCGTTACACCACTCGTCTCGTTGAATCGACTGCTCAAGAAAAAACTTTAGCGAAATTCTTAGCTTTTTTAAATGTCGTTGCAGAGATCATGCTGCGGCTTGATTGAAAGACGGAATTTTATTTAAATTCATCGCCAAAACAGTACGTTTTCCACTATTTTCAGGGACTTCATGTCGCAAATAGCCTGGAAAAATAATCAGCGTATTCGGTTTGGGTTTGACCAATAATTTTTCTTCAAAAATAATGGGGGCGCTCTCATCATCCGCATCCAGGTAGATCACTGCTGAGAAATCACTGGGGAAATGAGAATGAAGAATCGTTTTGTCAGACTGTTGATAAGTGACGCCCCAGCAATCTGCAATTAAAAAATCCAGATTCAAACCTTGCATATCCGTGTTCCAAAAGTCTTTACAAATTTGCTTGACTGTTTGAATGACAGAATTACACAAGGGATGTAATTTTGTGTTGAGCAAATGACTCTTCCAAGGACTCATGTAAACCGCTTTGACGTTGGAAGGCGTTGACTCAGGATGGGAAATTCGCAATTCATCCAGCGCTTGTCGGGCAAGCAGCAACTCCGCTGCCAAATGCGAAATATCACACCAATAAATTTGGGCTTTAGTTTCGACTTCTAACAAGTTGATAGTCTGTGAATTCATGGCTGCTAAATCTCCTCTGCTAAATTTTAAGGAGTAACCCTGCGCAATAACCACCTAAAAATCTGACCTAAATCAAAGAATATGACATTGGTAGGGTGACACGAACAAAAGCCCCCGCAAGGGGGCTTTTGAAGTTCGTCAACCGCCTTGTAGAAATTACTTCAGCAAAGACAACACGCCTTGCGCAGACTGGTTGGCCTGAGCCAACATGGCCGTTGCAGCTTGCGAAATGATTTGCGAGCGGGCCATGCTGGTTGTTTCTGAAGCATAGTCTGTGTCCAAAATACGGCTGCGTGATGCAGACATGTTTTGATTGGACTCGGTCAAGTTAGACACCACAGACTCCAATCGGTTTTGGTAAGCACCAGCACGCGCTTGCATGGCCGAGACACCTTCCAGAGCGGCATCAATGGCAGTAATTGCCGCAGAAGCGCCGCTTTGAGTGGAGATATCGATGTCAGCGACTTTAGCGCCTTGATCTGAACCACCAAATGTGCCACGACGGAAGCCCATCAGTGCAAAGTTTTCGTTACCTTCGTTGCCGCTTTCGACAGAGAACGACTTATCGGACTCCAGACGAACAGACGCGAAGTGGGTCACCACGTCTGCACTGGTCACACCGCCACCGATGGTCACACCATCCAAGCCCAATGCCTCTTCACCTGCCGAAGAACCAATGGAAATGTTGCGTCCGTCTTCGGCTGTCAATTGCACGCCTTCACCCCACGCGGTAGCCACAACACCGGTTCGACCCGCAAACTTGTTGATAGCTACCAAGACGTCGTCACGGTTTGAACTGCTACTCAAGGTGATGTCAATGTCAACACCGTTGATGTTCAAGTCACTCACAGCACCTGCGGTAAAACCACGGCCGCGCAACACGTTGGGCTCGGCAACAGCAGTCACCCCCGTCATGCTTGACTTTTTGTTGATGGCTGCAGCAGTGGCAATCGCACTGCCCGCCTTGGCACTTGGATCCACAAATTCGCTGGATGCATCGTCGTCGCTGGCAATGGCGGCATCAATACCCACGCCATTCAAGACCAAGGTATTGCCCTTCAACAAACCCGTTGTGCCCGTGGCAGGCGCATCGCCTTCGCCAGCACTAGGGCGCGCCATCGTCACGACTTGGGCTTTGTTGGTGCTGAACGTACCGGCGGTCAGACCCGCGTTTTGCACGTTTTTGTCAGTTTCACTGGAAACCGTGAAACTGGAACCATCTTTGGTACTCAACTCAAAGGTACCGATGTAAGTGCCTGTGTCAGACAAGCCGACATCAGCCGCATCCAAACCGCCGGTAGACAAGTCAATTTCGATGTTGCGACCATCTTCAGCGACCAAGATCACACCTTGAATATCATCGCTGGTGTTGATAGCCGTGACGCCAGTTTGCTTAGACACGTTGTTGATGGCTGTTGTGACCATCAAACGGTTAATTTCCAAGTCACTGGTCATTTGGATGGATGCAGTTTCAACGCCGTTGATGGTGATCGTACCTGTGGCAGAGCTTGTCGCCATGGCAGTACCGTAAGCCATGGTTGAGCCAACTGTGGCGTAAACACCGCTTTGCTCTGAGACACGGTTGATAGCAGCAGCTTTTGCGATCGCGCTGGCCGCTTTGCCACCGTTGTCAGCAAAATCAGATGACAACATATCGTCAGTCGCCAAAGATGCACCGACAACAACGCCGTTCAACACCAAGTCGCCGTTCAACAAGGCGCCAGATTTGCCATTCACAGGGTCCACTGAACTGCTGGCTGCATCATCAAACACAGTACCCACTGAGCTCAAAGAAGTTTTACCACCTTGACCAATGTCTTTGGTTTGAACGGAGTCAAAACCGATGGTCATGCGATCGCCAGCATTGACACCCGTTTGCAATTCAATCTTGCCAGCCGAACCATCCAACAGTTTGATGTTGTTGTGGTTAGTCTTTGTGGCAACGTTGTTAATTTCTTGCTTCATTTGATCGACTTCCAACTGCAAAGATTTGCGATCAGAAGTAGACATAGCGCCGTTACCAGCTTGAACAGAGAGTTCACGCATGCGTTGCAGCATGTCGTTGACTTGACCCAAAGCGCCTTCAGCAGTTTGAGCCATCGAGATACCGTCGTTGGAGTTGCGAATGGCAACAGCGAAACCACGAATTTGCGAAGTCATGCGATTAGAAATAGCAAGGCCAGCCGCATCGTCTTTGGCACTGTTGATACGCATACCAGTCGACAAACGCTCCATGCTGGTTTGCAATTTGCGTTCGACATTACTCATGGAAGCTTGTGCTGCGAGAGCTTTAACGTTTGTGTTGATAACGGACATGGTGTTACTCCTTGATAGTCCTACAGAATGGTTGACTTGAACTCAAGACATCTGCCTTGATAACCAGTGAATCGTCTGGTCTACGAAAAACTTTAGTAATTAAATGACGGTGTTATGCAACATTCCCTTGAAGTCTTCAATGCTGTGCGCCATGCGCACAATGACTTCATTGGGAATCTGACGAACGACCTCACCTGTTTGCGCGTTCTTTATCAAGACAATGGGCGTCTCGAGCGCGTTATCAATGGAGAAATTGATATTGCGACCACCATCACGCATAACTTCATTCAGGTGCTGAATAGCCTCAGACAGTTCTTGTCTCTTTTGCTCTGTATCAACTTTGATGACTGGCTTAGTTAGTGGCTTCAAATGCTGATCAGAAGCAGCTTGAGAAGGCTCTGATTTAACAGACGTCGGTTTGATTCCTGCGGGGGCCGAGGATGGCAAGGATGGAATTTCATTGAACATATGCACCGCCTTATTTCAAGAACCCCAACGACAGGCAAGGCGCGAATAGCGCCTATCGGACCGTCATAGGAGATGACAGTCATTGATTCGGCGCGATTCAGAAATACTTGAGTAAAAAATTTAAATAAATTTTTATACTTTTAAAGTGCTAACTTTTAAATTTAAAACTCTTTTAATAGATTCTTAATTACTTATTTGTGTAAGCAGCCATCATCCCACCAAACGTCGACTTCAAACTGCTCTTTTGACTGTTAACGCTGCCGACCAAGCTGTCCATGGCTGCAAACTGTTTTTGATAGCGCTTGAGCAAACCATCCATACGTGTTTGAAGTTTGGCCAACTCCTCTTGGTGCTTGGTATTTTGTGTTGTGGCGTTTTGACTTTGACGCGCAACCACACCTGTAGGACCCAATAAATCTGTGAGCTTTTTCACCGCGTCGCCAGCCACGCCAGCAGGCGCAGTGCTGTAAGTGCTCAAATTATTTTGGTTGCCCGAAAAGGTTTTGACGACATCGTCAAAATGACTGTTCAACGCAGCGTCAAGCTTGGTGTTATCGACGTTCAACGTACCGGCTTGATCAACACTGATACCCATCTGCCACAACGAACCCACCCCAGAACCTGGGGTTGAAGAAGTCCCAGCAAACATGCCACGCAGCTGCTGCTTGATCATTCGCACCGTGGAGTCGCCCACCAAGGTGGCGCCGTAGGTGTCCATGGTGGATTTTGGGTCAGTCACGACGTTGAGCATGGTCATCGCGTCGTTGTAACTTGAAACCAACGTAGAGAGCTTGTCTTTGATAGACGCGGGTTCGCGTGTCAAATTGACTTGTGCAGAACTTGTTGTTGTCGCTTTCAGATTAATCGTGACGCCCGGCACAACATCTTTCAGCACATTGGTGCTGCGGGTGTAAGTGACGCCGTCAATTTTGACCTGCGCGTCGGAGGCAGCTTGACTACCCAGATTGCCAGCATTGAAACTCAGGCCGGGCGATCCAGAACCTGTGCCGTAACTGGGTGTCAATGTGAAGGCACCTGCAGAGCCTTCGGCGCCCGACAAAATAATTTGAAATGGTTTGCCAGAGCCATCTCCGGTATCTACCAATTTAGCGGTCACGCCACGACCTGCGGCGTTGATCGCATTGACCACGTCTTGTGGCGTATCTTTACCTGCAGGCAAATTAATCGCTGAAGGTGTACCGCCAGAAATTGCAAGGCTCAAACTCATGGCAGCGCCACCGTTGAGTGACACTGCCGCCGAAGTGACGCCATCGCTGACGCTGCGCTGAGCTTTGGCCAAACGCACCACGTCAATGTCATAACTATCAGCTTTAGCGGTTGCCGTGGTCGTGACACTGAAGGCGTTGGGATTTGTATTTTCCGCCGTCAGTACATTGAAGCTCGTCTGATCTTTAAGGGCTGCAAAAGCCGTTTTCACCTCACCCAATACAAACGACACAGCCGCAAAACCAGACACGCGCGCATCATTCTTCGTGATTTTGGCGTTGATACCGTTTTCTTGAGGTAAGCGCTCGGCATCGACCAAGTTTTGAGCGAGAGACGCTGTATCAACGCCCGAGCCTGCGCTGAGCGAGGTGATGATTTTTTGCGCCGCAGCCTTATTGGCTGCAGCCGTCGTCGCAGCTGCAGCTTTATTCGCTGCAGCGGTGGAAGTTGCCGAAGACGTGGAGCTGACAGCAGTCGTGGCCATTGAAGTTGAGCTTTCTTATCTTTGACTTGATCGACGCGAAGTATTCAAACTTGAATGCATTAATTCAAAAATTTAAACAAACTCATCTGCGAAATTTTGGAGAAGCTGCTTTGTGCAGCCTCCAAAGCCAGTTGGTCTTTGTTCATTTTGGTGATGGCCGCTGTGTAGTCGAGGTCTTCCACGTCAGAGCGGGTTGTTTTCAGGCGCAACACCACTTCGTCCAGCACACTGGTTTGCAAATCGACCACCGACAAGTCGGAGCCCACTTGGGCCAAGCTGTTACTTATACCTTCTTGCAAATCATCGACTTCGGCAATGCCACGCTGTGTGCTGGCCAAGTCGCCTGAGGCAACAGCCTTGGCCAGATCGTCTAGCGACTGAAAGAAATCAACACCCGTTTGACCACCTTTGGCATCGGTACGCGTGATGCGCACAAAAGCGTCTGAACCTGGCATGTTGAGGTTCATGCGGCGGTTATCGCCGACATTAACTTTCATGCGCGACTGGTCCCCTTGGTACACCACTCGGCCGGACGCATCTTGCGCAAAGGCGGGCTGCCCCGTGCGGCTGCCAGAGAACAAGTAATTGCCGTTGCTGTCTTGGCTGTTGGCCAAGCTCATGATTTGCTCGCGCAAGCCGGTCAGTTCCAGCGCAATGCTTTTGCGGTCATTGGGACTCAGCGTGTCGTTGGCGCCTTGTATTGCCAATTCCTTGATGCGGTACATCACATCGGTGGTGTTTTTGAGTGCGGTCTCTTCAGACGTCAAGCGGACGTTGGCTGACTTCAAGGTGTCTTGGTAACTGGCATTACGTGACAGTTCCGACTCCAAACGCGTCACCAAAGCAGCCTTGTCGGGTGCATCGCTGGGTTTGACAATATTTTTGCCGGTGGACAACTGCTCCTGCGTTTTGGCCAAGTTGGATTGCACCGTGCTTAACTGCTGCGTCGAGCGGTCAAAGTAGAGAGAGGTTGAAATTTTCATGGTGTATGGCCTCTATCAGCGAATTTGGACAATGGCGTCAAACAATTGACCAGAGATTTGCAACACTTTGGCGTTGGCTTGGTAGGCCTGTTGCAAGCGAATGAGGTTGGCCGCTTCGTCGTCTAGGTTGACGCCCGAAATTTTGTCGCGCGAAGCAATGGCTTGGTCGTTGACAACGGTCAAGGCTTGTTGGGTGATGGTGGCTTGCTGCGCGAGGTTACCCACGTTGTTGATTTGGTCGATGTAGCTATTGGCCAAGGTTTTGCCATTGACCACCGGCTTGCGATTGAGCTCCACCATGTCAAGCATGTTGACGTTGTTGCCCAAACCGTCTTGGTTACCGTCGACTTGGTAGCTATCTCCCACGCTGGGTGCGTGATTGAATTTGATTTGCAAGCCTTGAAATTCGATCACCGGCTCCAGCGGCGAGTTGTCGTAACTGCGATTCGCTAACTCGGTGCCGGTTTTTGTATCGATGATGCTGAAGCGATTTGCCGCAGTGAACTTCACCGTTAACGATTGGCTACGTAAACTATCACGCGGCACATCAGGTTCACCAGTGAAGCTGGTCGCTACCTTGACTGTTCCTGTTCCTGTGATGAAAACCAACAAGTCATCCGGACTGCCACCTTCAATGAAGGCACCTGTACGCAGACCAAGCTTCGCCAGATCGGAAGGGTCGCCTGTTTTTTCATCAGGCGGCACACCAAATTTTCCGAAGGACAAGCGAATGTCGGTTTGCGTTGGATCGGCAGCGAGCTTTCGCTGGAGACGCTCAGTTACGTCATAATCAAGAGGCTCAAGGCCCAACGCATTGGCACCGTAAGTCCCGTCATCCTCCTTACCAGGGCCGATCGAAATACTGAGTGTCCCGTTCGGATCAATCGCTGAGGTGGTTGATAACTTCAAATTGCCAGTGCTATCTAAGTCTGCCTTAACGCCTGTGTTTGCAGATTTGTCGTTGATCGCAACAATCAGGCTCTGAATAGAGCGAATGCCGCTGTTGCTGGCCAGAATCTCATTACCGTTAATTGACAACGGTTTGGTCAAATTTATATCCGTACTTGAGACCACCATGTCGCGCACCACTTGGACCATGCGAACTTGTCCATCGTAGGTATTAGGTGACAAGTTGAGAGCATTTAGCCCAGGTTGCGCACCCGCGTTCGCATTGATGGTGATGGGCAAATTGTTTGAATTTTTGAGGACTAACTCACCCGCGCTAGTGACGATGGCAGTGACTTTTTGACTGATTGATTCACCAGCGAACCGAGTGTTGATAGCTTGCGCCAAGGTCTCGATGCTGAAATAGGTTTTAGGAACAGAGAGGCCGTTGATGGTCAACGCCTGCGTGAAGTCAAGCTGACTGCCTGACACACGAATTTCACTGAAAGCCTCAGCGCGAATATTGGTGGCGCCCGAGCTCAGATTGATCAAAGCCGCCACATCAGACGGTTTTGCCGAAGCCTTGAGCCCGCCCAACTTCACACCATTGAGCACCAAAGCGCCTGGCTCAATAGCGGTGCCATCACCGGGCACCCGTCCAGTCTCAAGCACAGCAGGCATGGGAACAGTGTTGGCAGAGACACCATTGACATCAAAGCTTTGACCATACAAGACCGTGGCTTTAGCACCGTAGAAAAGGTCTAAATCACGGTAACCATCTGGCCCTGTCTTGTTCAGATAGGCGTCGCTGTAGGTGGCATTGGGTACAAAGCCATTGCTGGGTGACATGAGCTGAAACTCTTCGTCCAAACTCAAGGTCTTGCCCAACAACTGACGTCCATCACGGGTCATCACTTGCAGCTGTTGGCCTTTGTCGGCCTCGTCCAAATAAAACGCAGCTTTCACACCTGCAGCCAATGTGGTCACCGGCGTGAACAAACGCGCGCCATCGACTTTGAAGGTCACGCCTGCTGTGGCATTGGGGTTGTTCACCAGCGATGGGTTGCTCAAAGGCGTGGCAGGCGTCAAGCCCGAAAACTTGACCGTGGCACGGGTGGCACTGACGTTGGTATTGCTTTCGCTGACCCGAAACTGGGCAGCCGTAGCCACACGCAAAGCATCGTTCAAGGCCATGCGAATGCCACCGGCAGCATGGGGCGCGGCTGGGTCAATGGCGAACAAATCGGTGCCCATTTTTCCGTAACCGTCGATGCCGTTCTGTTGAACCGCATTGGTTTCAATGACGAAGGTTTGGGCCAACGAGTTCAAATTCTTTTGGGCCGGCTCCAAGACTTGGCTGATGAAACTTTGGTAACCACCCATTTGGCCGCCGCTGGCACTGGCCAATGACTCGCTGTTGCCGTAGGGGTCAATCACCAAGCTCACGCGGTCCTTGACAGCGGGGTCTAAGCCCACAGGACGTGACTTTTGTCCGTCAACCACCAGACCTTGGGTCAGGGTAGTGCCCATGCTGACCGTGACCGCACCGTTGGTGCTGAAGCTGGTTTTGATGCGCGCCAAATCGGACAACTGGCGCAACATCAAGTCACGACGGTCCAACAACTCAGGCGGCTGCAAATTGACCGACGTCGCTTTGGCCATGGCTTGGTTCACCAAGGCCAATTGGCTGGTGAGGGTGTTGATTTGTGTGGCCGTACTTTCGACGGCTTGACGGGTTTCGGTCGCCACCAAATCGAGCTGGCCCGAGAGTTCGGCAAAACGTGACGCCACGCCTTCCGAACTGCGCATAAAGGTGGTACGCAGCACGGTCGAGGCGGGGTCGGCCGACAAGCTGCTGGCGGCATTGAAGAAGTCGTCCAACGCCGAGCTCAAGCCCACGCTCTTGTCGCCCATGATGTCCATCACGCGCTTGGTGTACTCCACCATCGGTTTTTGGCTGGCCAAGTCGCTGGTGCTGTTGCGCAAGTTGGATTCGGCAAACGCATCAAACTGACGCTTGACGGTTTGCAACTCCACACCTGTGCCAAAAAACATGGCGGCCGATTTTTGAGGCGCGGAGTCTTTCAGAACCGCGTCTTGGCGCGAATAGCCTTCGGTGTTGACGTTGGCAATGTTGTTGCCCACCGTGCTCAACGCACGTTGGTACGCGCCAATGGCGTTGCCGCTGATGCCTAGCATGTCACTCATGAACCACCTCCAAGCAGTTTCTTGGTGTCATGCAAAGGCTTGATCACGGGCATGTTGAACTTCAACGGATTGACTGCAGGCGTTGCGTTCATGGGCAAGGCCGGCTCTTTGGGGTTCAAAGCCATGCCGCCGACTTGACGTGCTTTGAGCATGTCAGCCGTGCTGGGTTGGTTTTGTTTGACCGCTTTGGCCATGTAGTCGGCCACACCCAAGGCGCTGCGTTTGGCCATTTGCATGGAGACTTCTTTGTCAAACATGCCTTCAAAAGTTTCCACGCCGCTGGACTGGTTGTCCTCGTCCTTCATGGTGGCTTCGCGCATGGACTTCATCATCATTTGGATGAAGAGGCCTTCGAATTGTTGTGCTGATTCTTTCAGCGCTTTGTCTTGGTTTTGCTGCGCTTGGCCACGCAACTCACCCAGACCCGAAAAGTCCAGGTAGGACCGGGTGGTGGAGGTGTCGACGGGGCTGCTCATGTCAGTTCTCTTTAGATGATGACCAACTCGGCGCGCAGGCTGCCGGAGCTTTTCAAGGCTTCAAGAATGGCAATCAAGGCCGAAGGCGACGCGCCCACTTGGTTGACGGCGTCCACAATTTGACGCAACTCCACACCAGGCTGGAACAAGAACATCGGCTTGTTCGGCTCATTGACTTTGATGTCTGCGTTTTGCACCTCAGCCGTTTGACCGCCTGCAAACGCATTGGGCTGCGACACCTCGTTGGTGGCCGTGATGGCGACCGAGATCGTGCCGTGCGACACCGCAGCAGCCGTCACACGCACCGAGCGGTTGATCACAACAGTGCCTGTGCGTGAGTTGATGACCACACGCGCTGGGGGTTCACCTGGTGTGATCTCTAAAGCTTCCACCATGCTCATGAATGACACACGTTGATTCAAGTTTTTAGGGGCTCGTACCGATACCGAAACACCATCCAAAGCTTGTGCCACGTCGCCGCCAAATTTTTTATTGATCGCGTTGACGATGGCCGTCGTGGTCGAAAAATCGTTTTCACGGATGTTGTAGATCACGTTTTCAGCGGTCTCAAACGGGGTGTCCACAATGCGCTCCACAATCGCGCCGCCAGGAATGCGAGCGGAGGTGGGCACGCCGATGGCGACTTTCGAGCCCGCTTGGCTGGCGTCGATGCCGGTGGCGGTCAAAGCACCTTGTGCCAAGGCATAAATTTCGCCGTCCACGCCGCGCATGGCGGTCATGATCAAACTGCCGCCGCGCAAATTGGTGGCTTTGCCGATGGCCGACACGTTGATGTCAATGCGTTGACCGGGCTTGGCGAAGCCAGGCAAATCAGCGGTGACCAACACAGCGGCCGTGTTTTTGATGTCCACGCGGGCTGCGGTCGAGGCTTGTTCAAAGTCGGTCAAAGGACCGTCAATGCGCACGCCCATTTGTGCCAGCATCGCTTTCATGCTTTGGGTGGTGAAGGGCACCGAGGCGTCGTCGCCCGTACCTTGCAAACCCACGACCAAACCGTAACCAATCAATTGGTTGGGGCGCTGGGCCGCGAGCGTGGCCAAGTCTTTGACACGGTCAGCGCAAGCGCTGCCCGCAGCCAGCAAACTCAAACTGGCCACACAAAGACGGAAAAAAGAAGAAAGACGCAACATGAGGAACTCGTTCGCTTAGAAGGGCCAGTATTTGTGCAAAGCAGAGGTTCCCCAACCTGCTTTGGTCGCGTTGGCCAAGTCACCCGAGCCACGGTAGGCAATTTGTGCGTTGGCCAAGCGGCGTGACTGCACGGTGCTGTTCGGGCCCACGTCTTCAGGACGAATGACGCCTGAGACTTGAATGACCTCGGTGCCTTCGGACAGGCCCAGTTTTTTCTCGCCACGGATGATCAAGTTGCCGTTGGCCAAAATTTCAACCACGGTCACCGCAACAGAACCCACCAAAGAGGCTTGCTGGTCGGCTTTGCCTGCACCTTTGCTGCTGTTGGCGTTCTCGTTGAGGTTGATGCCGTTGAACAGCGGCGAAATCTTGCCAACTTGGGTGCTGAGACCCGTCGGCAGAGAATTTTTAGATTCGCGGCTGACGTCGGTGTTTTGCGTGCGTGCCGCCTGTGTGGACTCATTGAGCAGCACGGTGATGATGTCGCCCACTTGGTAATTGCGGCCACGGCCAAACCAAGCGTCGCTTTGCCGGTTGTTGTAGATGCCGCCGGTGGCAATCTTTGGCCGGTCTGAGGCCAAAGGATAGACAGGGGCAAAGTCGGGTGACGATTTGAGGACCAAATCGACCGGCTCGGAGGCGCAGCCTTGCAGCGCAGCCACATAGGCCATGAGAGAAAGCGTGTGAAGGAGTTTCATCAGGAACCTCATCACATGTTTTGGTTCAAGTACTTGAGCATGCCGTCCACGGCCGAGACGGCTTTGGAGTTGATCTCGTAGGCGCGTTGGGTCTCGATCATGTTGACCATCTCTTCGACCACGTTCACGTTGGACGCTTCGAGCGAACCTTGGTTCAGCGTGCCTGCACCGTTGAGGCCGGGCTGCAAAATTTGCGCTTGACCGCTGGCTTGCGACGAGTCGTACAGGTTGTTACCAATAGGCTTTAAGCCACTTGGGTTGACGAAACGCGCGATCTGAATCTGGCCAATGTTTTGAGCACCGCCACCTGCCACCAACTCAGCGCTGACTGTGCCGTCACGGCCAATGGTCAAGCTGGCTGCGTTGTTGGGGATGGTGATCGCCGGAATCAACGGGAAACCTTGTGAGGTCACCATTTGGCCGGTGCTGGAGATCTTGAAGTTACCGTCACGCGAGTACGACGTGGTGCCGTCTGGCATTTGAATTTGGAAGTAGCCGTCACCGGTGATGGCCACGTCCAGCGGGGCTTGGCTGTTGACCATATTGCCCTGCATGTGCAGCTTTTCAGTGGCATTGATCTTCACACCCGTACCGAGCATGAAACCCGTAGGAGATTGGGTGTTGTTGGTGGTTTGACCACCCGGCTGCTTGATGTTTTGGTACAGCAAGTCCTCAAAGACAGCTCGGTCGCGCTTGAACCCGGTCGTGTTCACGTTGGCCAAGTTGTTCGAGATGACGTTCATACGCGTTTGCTGCGCGTCAAGACCCGTTTTGGCTACCCACAATGATGCGTCCATGATTGATCGCTCCCTTTAAAACTGTCAAATTCAGGACGCCTTCATCATGGAGGCGCCCGACTCATCGTTGGACTTGCTTTCTTTGATGATTCGAACCTGGTGCTCAAACGAGCGGCTCTGTTCAATCAGCTTGACCATCGATGCCATTGGATTGACGCTGCTGCCTTCTACGGCCTGCGGTGTCAAAGAAACTGGCTCTGGACCAGTTGCAAAGTCCGTGCCAGCTTCTTTTCCGACAACTTTGAACAAACCGTCTTCACGCTTGCTCAACGGTGTGGCACTGGCATCACGCAGCAGCAGCTGGGCAATGGCCTGCTGCTGGGGTACGCCTTGCTGGGCAGGATCAATGGCGTAAAGCGTGCCGTCAGTGCCAAAGGACAACTTAAAACCGGGCGGTACGGTGATGGGCCCGCCGTCTTGACCGCGCACCAAGTGACCGGTGCCGGTTTCCAACACACCGCTGGCGTTGACCTTGAGGTCGCCACGACGCGTGAACGCCAGCTCGCCATTGCTGCCGGTGACGCCCAAGACGGTTTTGTGGTTCAGAGCCACGTCCAAATCACGGCCCGTGACCATCAAAGGGCCTGGGTCGAGCTGCACTTGGTCGTTGACATACATGCGCGGCTGAATGCGCGAGTCAAAGCCCTGACCGACCGCTTGGTGCGATTGCAAAGTGACGTCAAAGGTTTTCTTAAAACCAATGGTCGACACGTTGGCGATCTCGTTGGACAACTGGTGGCGCGCAATGCGCTCCTCGTTGATCGCAGCCATCGAGTTAAAAGATAAGCGGTCCATGTCAGGCTCTCAGTGCGTCCGCTTAGTTGCGGATCTGAATGATGGTCGAGGTCAGCGAGGTGCTGGTCTCAATGGCTTTGGCGTTGGCCTGGAAGTTACGCTGTTCGGTGATCAAGTCCACCAACTCTTGCGTCAAGTCCACGTTCGCACGTTCGGTAGCGCCGGAGCGCACCGTGCCGTAACCGGCAGAACCGGCTTCACCGTACTTGGGGGTGCCTGAATCAGACGTTTTGTAGTAACTGGTGTCGCCAATCTGGCGCAAACCGGTGGGGTTGGAGAAGTTCACCAACACCACTTTGCCCAGCGACTTTTGCGCGCCGTTGGAGTAACTGGCGTTGACCAAACCGTCGTCGTTAACCGCCAAGCCCACCAAGTCACCTTCGGGCGCACCGTCTTGCGACTGCGACAGCACCGCATAAGGCGAAGCGAACTGAGTCGACTTGGAATAGTCGATGTTGATCGTCAAAGAGCCCTTACCGTTTGGCAAGTACACGGTGTCGAGTTGAGCGCCTTGTTTGGGAGAAACCAAGTTACCGGCTGTGTCAAAGGTCAGCTCGCCTTTGTCGAAGTAAACAGGTGACCATTCGGGCAAGTTGTCAAAGCCGGTGGCGGTAGAAGACTCTTTACCGAAGCCATCAATGTAGACCGTCGCGTTTTTGTCGTCCTTGAAAGGTGTGGGTTTGATCCAAGTGGTGGTGGTGCCGAACTGAGCGTCCAAACCATCCAAACCCCAACGTGCGTCGCCGGTTACTTTGATGTAAGAGCTGGTCGATGCCGTGCCCGTGGTGAACTTCAAGGCGTTGGTTTTGGTGTCATACGTCACCTTCACACCATCGACAGTTTGAGGCGTGGCGCCATCGACCGACGGGCCTTGCAGGTTGTTGATGCCGCTTTGCAGGGCTTCCATGAAGGTGCTCAGCGTGTACGTGTCTTTGGGTGGAACGACCACCGTGCCCGTCACACCGTTGACCGAAACCACGAACTGGTTGTTGGTGGTGTCGACAGAGAAGTTGTTGTCCACGTTCACCGCCAAGGCGTTACCTTCCAGCACCGCGGGCATGGATGTGACGCCACGCAAGGCTTCAATTTTGGATTGACCCACCACGTAAGAAGCTGGATCACCTGTCAGACCCAAACCTCGTTCGTTCACGGTGGCCAAGCTAGCTGGTTTGATGTTGCTCAAACTGATGCTGGAGGAATCCCCGGTGGTGCCGGACTTGAAAACAAAGCCGCCTTTGACCGCATCGTATTCAACCGTGGCGCCGTAACGCTGGTCGTTGGAGGCGCGCCAAGGGCCAGTGGAGACAGAAGGCGTGATGCCTAAGCCAACGCTGTCGTCATTCACACCTTGCACGATGGGGTCGTTGGTGGGGCGAATACTGGTTTGGGTGCTGAAAACTGCAATTTTGTCGTTGCCATCGGGCTTGAAGACCAGTTGCTGGGCTTTGGTGTCGTAACTGACGGTAACTTTGCCGTACTTCTGACCAACGCCTTGTGTCAGGTTAAGCACGTCCAGTCGGGCGTCGATTTGGTCCTGAACTTCGGACACCAAATCTTCGTACTTCATGTTGCCATCGGCATCGCCTTTACCAGCCAAGCTGATGTCGACAAGGGGCGCGCTGGTCAAGGGCGACTTGATTGGCAGTTGAAGCGAAAACGTGGTTCCAGTGGTGGACTTGAAGTTGAAGGGCTTTTCATCGCCGTAGGCACGGTTGATGGAGTTGGTCAATTCAGCTGCAATCTGTGCACCTGACAATTTGACGTCCTTACCGGCCAAACGCTCCAAGCCAACAGAAACCGGCTCAATCGAGTTGTCGATATTGATATCGAACAGGTTTTTCAAGTCGTCAGCGCTCTTCTTGCCAACCAATTGCGGGTCAGCCGTCACATGTGAGCCCTGCGTGCCAACGGCTGTCAACGTTGTGGGTGTCGCGGAGGGGCCACTGGTCATGACCACATCGGTGTCAATCGCCGTGATCGACAGCGGATCGGTTGCCGTGACGACCAATTTACCAGCGTTGGCGCCCGTTCCTTCGGAAGCAACGTACGACGCAGCAAAACCTGCATTGGCATTCAAGGTGTTGATCACATCCGTCAGTGTCGGGCGACCAATGCCTGACGACGGAGGCACGGTGATGGGTACGCCACCAGCGCCCACCGTCACCTGAAACAAATCACCTGTGGCGGCAGCGCCCGTAGGCATGGTGTAAGCCGCAGTGTTTGCACCTTGCAAGGCCAACAACTCAGCCTTGGGTGTGACAACGTAGTTGCTGAAGTCCACGCCATCATTGGTGCCAGTGCCTAAGCCCGTAGCGCTACCACCAGAGACAGCTGCTGGCTGAGAGGTGCGCACGTCGTTCAATTGATCGAGTGAGAATTTGTAGGTCTTCTTGGAGAAGCTGCTGTTCAGCGCAGCAATTTCATCAGGGGTCTTGAAGTCACTCTTGGCTTTGAGTTCGCCGTATTTGTTGACGTACATGACTTCACCCACCTTGTTGGTGGCTTGCTGCAAAGAAGCGTCAACCAACTGATCGCCCACATACACAAAGGTTTGCCATTTGTTGTTTGGGGTTTCTTGACTCGCGTTTTGTGTCTTGACGTAGTAAACCGTGGCCAAGTAACCGTTACCGCCACCGTCATACACGGTCAAAGCGGTGCTTTTGTTGTAGGTGGTGGAGTCGTTGCGGTTGAATTCGGAAGTGATCACAGTTGCATCCGCAGGAAAGTTCAAACCCAGTTGCACTTTGCTGGTTTGGGTGGCCATGCCGGTAGTTTTTTGCGGAATGGTGAGCACGTTCATGTCGGTCAAGTTCGCTTTGCCGGACGAGTCAACCGACGCTGCCATCAAACGCTGTCCTGCCGAGTTCACCACGTTGTACTGGTCGTTCATCATGAACGAGCCGTTACGCGTGAAGATGTCCTGAAAACCGTCTTGCGACTTGAGGGGGAAGAAACCGTCGCCGCTGATCGCCAAGTCCAAGGTGTTGGACGAGAAGGTCATGTTGCCCTGTCCAAATTCTTGAGTCACTTTTTTCAGCGACACACCTTGACCGATGGTGGACGACGCTTTTTGCAACGGCGAGGTGGCAAAAATGTCGCCGAAGTCGGCGCGGCTGCGCTTGAAACCCACGGTACTCACGTTGGCAATGTTGTTGGCGGTCACGCCGAGCTGGGCGGTGGCGGCGTTCAAGCCGGTCAGAGAGGTATAAAAAGACATGGTGCGTTAACTCCAGTGAGAAATTCTTAAATCGTTAAATCGTTGGATCGGTAAATCAGGAACCGACGCGCTTGACGTCGGCCAAATTGACTGTTTTGCCGCCATCGACTTCGAGCAACAAGGTGCCATCACCGGCTGCAGCGCTGGACACGCTGCGCACAGTGGCATAGGTGTTGACGGTAGGGGTGGTCATCTTTCCTGCGCTGTTGACCGTGGCCACGTAGCGGTAGGTGCCGTTGGGTGCCATGTTGCCCCCGTCATCCAAGCCATCCCACGCCAAGGTGGTGTCACCCACAGGCTGCGCGCCCATGATTTGGCTGCGCACCAAAATACCTTTGTCGTTGAACACTTGCAGCTTGATGCCATCGGCACCACTGGGCAAATTGATGGTGCCTTGCGACACGGTGGTGTCGGTGACAGTGACAGGACCATCGGGCACGGTCACGGTTTTGCCGATCAAAGAGGATGCGCCCAACATACGGTCACCGCTGAGGCTGGAGACCATGGACTCCAAGCTGGCTTTCATGGAGGTGGAGGCTTCGAGTTGTGAAAACTGGGCCAACTGGGCCACAAAGGCCTCGTTTTTGACGGGGTCGGTGGGGTCTTGGTTGGTCAGCTGCGTGGTGAACAACTTGAGAAACGCGTCTTGCCCCATGGTGGAGCTAGAGGCAGACGCTTTCGCCGCGTCTTGCTGCGCCTTGTATTGCGCGCTGGTCATGATGTTGCTCGGCAGCGAGCTCATCATCGAGGTGGTGTCAGAAATGGCCATAGAAGACTCCCGTGCGTGCTGTCAATCAGCTCTTGATAATTTCGAGGGTGCGCGACATCAACTGCCTGGCGGTGTTCACGACTTCAACGTTATTTTGGTAGGAGCGTGAGGCGGCCATCATGTCGACCATCTCGGACATTTCGTTCACGTTGGAGTGAAAAACGAAGCCTTCTTTGTCGGCCAACGGGTTGCCTGGGTCCCAGGTTTTGCGCACAGGCGCTTGGTCGTCGACGATGCGATCGACCTTCACGCCACCGATGTATTGCGCGCCCGCATGGGTCATTTCTTCGCGCATCAAAGCTTTGAACAGCGGACGCTTGCCACGGTAAGCCTCGGCTTCTGTGCCGGACACCGAGTTGGCGTTGGCCAAGTTAGAGGCGGTGGTGTTCATGCGCACGGTTTGCGCATTGAGCGCGGTGCCGGCGATGCCAAAGACGTTGTCAAGGTTCATGATTCATTACTCCCCGCGCAAAGCTTTGCGCAACCCGCCAATGCGGTTTTCTAAAAATTGCAAGGTCGCTTGGTACTCGCTGGCGGCCTTACCGTATTGGGCTTGTTCCACGTTCATCTCGACGGTGTTGCCGTCGAAGGAACTGTTGAAAGGGGTGCGAAAACGCATGCCGTTGTCTGGCCCCTCTTGGATGCCTGCAAAGTGTTTGTCATTGGTGGATGTCAAATATTCGGTCTTGGCTTCTTTGAGCATGGCCTTGAAGTCAACGTCTTGCGCTTTGTAGTTCGGCGTGTCGGCGTTGGCGATGTTGCGGGCGAGCACTTCCATGCGTTGGCTTCTGACGCCCAGCGCACGTTCATGAATTCCGAATGCGTTTGAAAAAAGATTCATGGCACCACTCCGATCTAGATCGACTCCGATTAATTGACACATGGCCTCAAGTCATGAGACCTCACGTCGATTAGTGCAAGAGCCATGCCAACGGTGTTTTGACGGTGCTGGCGGCAAACATTTGCCGCTCCCCTGCGTTATTGCACTTGGGTAACGACGGCTTGGGTGGCGTACGCGCTCATGCGCGCAGCTTGTGGGGTGGCGCGTTGGGCCACATCGGTGCCCAAGCGTTCTTTGGCGTTTTGATGCAAACCCGCCACGATGGAGTTACGGGTGATCGGCGAGCGCACATCGCGGTTGACGTGCAAGTAAGCCGCTTGACGGCCTGGAATGTTCAGGGGTGCGTTGGGACGCGTTTCATTGCGGGCTGCAGGTGTCAACACGGTCAAATACAAATCGTCCAAACCCACGGGGCCGTTGTTTTTAAGACCTGTGTCGTCAAAGTATTTGCCAACCATGTCGAGTTGCTGCAACACGCTGTGGCCCAAGATGGCCTTGGGGTTGGCGCCAAAACCGGCGCTGGCTGCACCGCGGTCTGGGCCGTCACAAAACTGAATGATGCCATGGCAGCGGTTGTTGGTGGCTTTGGGGTTGAGGCCATCGCTTTCCATCAAGCTCAGTCGTGCAAAGTCATCCGGCGCAAACTTGTGTTGCTGCGACATTTGCACAATTTTGTTCATCACCGCTTGCTTTTCTTCGGCAGGAATGAAGCCTTTTTCCACCGCACGGGCGATGGTTTTTTCAAGAACAGGGTGCGTGCTGCGATCGGCGCGCGACAACAACTGAATTTGTGCCGTGCCTGCCAACGATGAGGTGCCCAAAGGGGTGGCGAAACTCTCGCCGTTCAACACCAAGGGCGCTGGCGCATTGGCCGAAGCGCCCGTGGATAAAGATGGGCTTGATGCATTGGCTGCAAGTGCGGACAACGCGGCTGCGGTGCTGATTGAAATCGTGCTTGCAGCGGTGGCATTGGGCGAAGCGTTGGCGACTTGTGCATTAGCCGCGCCAGTTTGCGCCTGCGCCACGCTGTAATTCAGACTGTCCAAGTTCAGACGCTGCCCAGGGTGAATCAAGTTCGCGTTGGGCAAGTTGTTGGCGCGGGCCACCGTTTGGGCCAAGCGCAAAGCCTCGTTGTTGGACACGTTGACGCCACGCGACGCCATTTGCTCGCGCACGATGCCCGACAAGGTTTGCCCCGATTTGACCGATGTGTCCCATGCCGCCACCTTGCCTTCAGGCGCGAGCGCACCAGACGTGTTGGACGCTGTTTGCGCCGAAGACAACGCACGCGTGAAAGCAGGTGCCGCACGCGTGAACGCCTGCGACCCCACGGGCAGCGATGGCTTGCCGTTGATATCGGTGGTGTTCACCTGGGGTTGAAAGGACGGGTCGAGTCGCATGAGCATTCCGTTTAACGGTGGGGTTTAAAAGTTGGTCTCGTTCTTGCAAGAAGGTGAAGGTCTGAAAAAAATGTCAAAACTTCAACACCTGACCCAACTCACCATGCAATTGCTGTGCCTAACTAAAACCGACAGCTTCCGAGCCCTCTGCGCTCGGTGGTTTGGGTGGGTGCTCGCCTTGGCGCTAAGCCACGCCAGTCTTGGGTTTGCGGCAGATACACCCTCTGCCCCATCGGCCTTTGAGGCCTTGCAAACGCAAGCGCAGCAATGGGCCAGTTCACACCCCTCTTTCCAAGGGCGCGCCGTGCATGTGGCGCCCATCGACAACCGCATTGCGGTACAAAGCTGTCAACAAACGCTGCAGTTTGACCAACCCTTTCCGGCTCAAGCCTCTGTGCGTGTGCGTTGCGGACAACCCATGTGGCAGCTTTACGTCACTTTGAATTCAGGCAATGCGCCTGCCGCGGTTGCACGCAATGGCCTCCCCGCCCCCGCTGTGCAAAAAGTGTTGGTCGCCAAAGACCTGCTCAAGCGCGGTACGTTGCTGACACCCGCCATGTTCACCGCCACCGAAATGCCAGCACCAGGCATGGAAAGCCAACTGATCAACGACCCCAAGCTCATCGTCAACATGGAGTTGACGCGTGACTTGACGCCCAATACCCCTCTGAAAACCTACGACGTGAAAACGGCCGTGATGGTAAAAAGAGGCCAAGAAGTGCAGGTCACGGCGGGCGTGGGCCAAGGTTTTTTAATCACCATGCGCGCCGAAGCTTTGCAAGATGGCGGCATGGGTGAACAAATTCGTTTAAAAAATAGCGAGTCGGGTCGATCTCTAACTGCAGTGATCACTGGACCCAATGCAGCGAAACTGAGATGAATACATCAAATATGATTAATTTATCAAATTTGTGGTATTAATTTTTTGAAAATCGTCCTCAAGTTCTAGAATTTGGGGTCGATTGAAGTGTTGTGAAGAAAGTTTGACTTGCTGTAACAGGTTAAAGAAAGAGAAATCATCATGAGTGACGCTATTTCGAACTACGGACGTATGGCCACATCGAACGCTGCATTGCGCAGCAACATCGATAAGGTCGACAAAAAAAGCCCCACTGCCACGCAAGCGGCAGACACGGGATCTACACCCACGCTGGAAAAAACTTCAGCGGGAGCAGACAAATTGAGCCTGAGCAATGTTGCGCAAAAGGTCATGGCACAGCCAGACTTCGACCGTTCCAAAGTCGAAGCGATCAAGCAGGCGATCAAGGATGGCAACTATCCTGTGAACCCTCGCCGCATCGCTGAAAACTTTGTCGCGCTCGAACGCATGATTTCGAACTGATCGGACCCCACCCGATATGACGACACCCGCCACCGACACCCTGCCCTCATCTCTGGAGCAGGCCTTGGCCTTGGCGCAAACGCTAGAAGAAATGCTGGAACTGGAGTTCGAGCACCTGAAAGCGCAAAACTTGGATGCCTTCGAGGCCTCCCAACCCGTCAAAAACGACTTGCTGCTGCAACTCGTTCAACTCGCTGGCATTCAAAACGCCGAGTCCGCTGACGCCTTGGGACCCGAATGGGACGGCTTCAAGGAGCAGATGGCCCAGTGCCGCGACATGCACCGTCGCAACGAAGTACTGATTGGTCGAAAAATTGACGCCATTCGTGGCGCGCTGCAAAGCTTGCAAGTGCAAGACCCCGCCAGCTCGGTCGAAATTTATGACCGCCTCGGCAAACTCAACCGCGTGCGTCGCGGTCGTGGCTATAGCGACGCTTGAGCCCTGAAGTGCAGCTGCGAGCTGCGTTAAGCCTCGCGCGCCTTCTCATCCCCGGGCTGCATGCCCTTGAGCCAGTACACCCACGACAAAATCACGGCCACGGCGGTGAACATGTCTTGCGGAATTTCTTGACCCACATCTAGCCGACTCAACATGGCCAACAAACGTGGGTCTTGCGCCACATACACCCCCTGACGCTTGGCCTCTTCAACGATACGACGCGCCAACTCGTCATCCACTTTGGCGGTGACGGTCGGTGTTTTATTGCGACCGTACTCTAGGGCGACGGCTTGCTGCGCATAGGGCTTATTGGGGGACATGGCTTGGCTCAGGCTTGGGTGTCAATCAACGCGCCATGCGGTGGTGGCGCACGGTCCACCTTGGCATCGGGGCGCGCGGCGTTGTAGACCTGAAAACTGCCCATCACCAAACCCGCGCTTTCGAGCTCATAGGTCAACTCACTCGCATTGAAGCGCGCCTGTGCGGCCACCTCTTCTTTGAGGGCCCACATGGTCAGATCGACGTGTGCGTTGTCGCTGATCGTGGTTTTGAGCCATACCTCGCCCAGCACACGGCTTTGGGTGTGCATGTTCACCACCAAAGGGTTTTTAGGTTGACCGAGTGAATTGCCGCGACGCTCGAAGCGCATCTCCAGAGGGTCGGCGTCTTTGAACGGAATGACAAAGGCCAAATTCAAATCGCCTTTGTGCCAATCTTGTGCGGCTTGCAATTGAGCAGACTCGGCTTCGTCCACCGCGTGTTGCAAAGCTTCGGTGTCGCTGCCTTCCATCGCCCCCACGCGGGCGCGATCGGCCATGATGAGGCGCAACAGGGCTTTGACATCGGACTCCACGGGCACACCTTCGGCCAAACTGGCTTCGCCACTTTTGCCATGCTGCGACACCCACCGACGCAAGGTTTGCGGCTGCAAAGACGCCATGCTCAAGCGCTGGGCTTTGATGCGCTCTTTCAGTTCACTGCTGCCCGCGGGCAACAAGCTCTCCAACATGCCCGGCTGCATCAAACTCATCAAGGCTGTGAAGCCCCCGGGCTGAAACAGCAAGGTGTTCAAGCGCGAAGGCGGGGCAGCGACGGGGGCGCCTGTGGCGGGGTCCACACCGGCAAAGCGACCGGTGTGCAAGAGCTGCAAGGTCCACTGCCCTGTGGGCAAGAGGTGCGCGCGCAGTTGCATGACATCGCCCTCTTTGATGTAGGGCGAGAGGGGCAAATTGAACACATGCTCGTTGAGCGTGAGTTTGAGTTGGTCTTGGCGCAACGCGGCCGTGGCTTGCACCACTTGGCCGTCGTGCAGGCCCAGCGCACGCGCCACAGGCGCATCGACATAGGCCGTGCGCATGTCGAGGTGCACGGGCGACACCCGAGAAACTTGGTAGACGCCCTCTGGGCCAAGAATGGCCATGGCTAGACCTTAGGGAAAGCGCACCCAGTTTTTGCGCTCATTCATGTTCATGTCGCGGGTGGAGTAACCGCCCGCCCAAGTGCTGCCCGAAGGCGCAGAAGCTTTACCGCTGGCACCCAACTGCGTGCGCAACATGTCTTCGTTACTCGGCAGGCGCAGCACCGCACCCGCGATCAAGACGCGCGGGGTGGACTGGGTGAAGGCTTGCGGGTTGTGTTGCATCAGGGCTTGGCGCAGAACTTCGATTTTCAGAGGACTCTCAGCCAACTGTTGGCGAATCACTTTGTCCATTGTGTCACCAGCTTGCACGGTGTAGGTCTTGCCCGCAGGCTCAGCAGCCCAAGCGGAACCGGCCATCCAGCACATCGCCAGCAAAGCGCGCAAGGAAACAGGCAAGGTGTTCATGTGAATTCTCCGTGTCAACATTTTGTTCAGTAGGTGTAGGGCCAAGCCACCCATGTGCCGCGAAACTTTTGCGCTTGTCCAGCCACTTGCTTCAATTCAGCTTGGTACGCCGTGACGGATTTGACCTCTGCCAACACGGCGGCATCCAACGCACCGCCTTCTAAGGCATGTTTAGGCAGCACCCGCGCATCGGCCAGCATCAGCTTGTCGCCCACCCGCAGGCCCGCTGTGCCGCCCGCATTGAGGGTGAGTTTGCCTGGCTCGTCTTGCAACACCGCAAAGCTTTGCGGGTCGCAGGCCAGTTGCTTGTCGAGTTGTTGAGCCAAGCCAGCGACAGAGCGCGCAATCGCGTCAGCGGTATCAAGGTCCATTTTGGGCTGCCCCAAACGGTCAGGTTGCGGGTAAGTCAAGACCAAATCTTGGGCACTCAACCATGCACCGCGCGCGCCTGGACCACGCACTTGCCACTGCAGCGCGAAGCCAGACAGATCGTCGGTGGTGGTGCCTTGCGGCGCGGGAGCCAAGGTCAATTGCAGGTGCCACTGCACATGCTCTTCGCCGTGGCCGTAGGTTAAGCGGTCGTAGGCGCGGGTGTGCACCGTGTCGGTCATCACGCGCCAGTGCTGCGCTTGGCTGGCCGCTTCGAGTAAGCGTGCGCGAGCGGTGCGGCCAATTTGCTGGGCATGAAAACGTTGTGTCGAACGCAAGCTGGGCGACAAGTCCACACCCACGGACATGACGTGCATCAACGGCGCTTTGGCTTGGGTGGCCTCGCAGCGCTTAGGTGCTGCGGCCACCACCTCGACGTTGGCATCGGCCATGTCGGCTTGCGGTTCGTTGTTGGCGTCGCGGGAGTAAGACTTGACGCGCAGATCGCGCACCTTGATCTCGGAGCTGAAGCGGTTCAGTTCGCGCAAAGCCCCATCGGTCTCCATCCAACTCGTGGCGGTGACTTGGGTGTTCGCTTTCATGGCGGTCTCCACCAGCGCGCTGCGGATCGCTTTCAAGCGCTCCTCAGGATTCAAGTCAGCAGCCCATGCGCCCTGCCCTAGGCTGGCGCCCACAAGCACAAACGGCATCCAACGCAAAAAGGTCATGGCACACATCTCCAAACGGGGCGCATCAGCGGCGTTTGTTGTTCAAGCTGGCGACGTAGAGCGTGCGCAAGTCGTTGACCACACCACGGTCCAAAGACATGGTGGTCTCGTACGTGTCGTCACCCACGGGCGTGATGCTGACGAGCACCGCGCCAAAAATGACACCTTCCACACGCGCACGGAAGGTGTCGCTCATCACGGTCATGTCCGCCACGGTCGTGCTGGCGTCCAGCTGTTGGCCGTAAACCTGTTCGGTCAAGGCGCGGTAGGCGTCAAGTTTCGATGCACGAATGGCCAACAAACGTTGCTGCGCTGGGTTACGGTGGTTTTGAATACTAATCACCGCATAACCGGTGGCGACCAAGGTCTCACGCTTTTCAGTCATGGGCGTGATCATGGTGGCGGGCTTGTTGTCAGCCGCAGATTGCGACGGCTCTTCATACTCATGGACGTGGCGGAACTTAAAAGCGGAGCAGCCGCTCAAAAACAAAGTGACCGCTAATGCAGTCCAAATGGTGATGCGTTTCATGTCGTGTTCCTTAAACAGGTCTCCCCCTTGATTCGGTACGAAATGAGGCATCTTTAATATTTTGAAGAATGAATACTTTTACTGTCTTGTCGTATCTCTTTGGCCCACGACAATGATGTGTAGGAATTTTTGACATGAAACAGATTACTCACTTTATTGGATCGAGCACATCCGCTCAATCGTTACGCGATCTGGTCGCCACCATGGCCAACTCGAACGCCACGGTCATGATCACAGGCGAAAGCGGTACCGGCAAAGAACTTTTGGCGCGCTTGTTGCACGACCAGTCTGACCGTTGTGGCGCCAACTTTGTGCCTATCAACTGTGCCGCCATTCCTAAAGATTTGTTAGAAAGTGAACTGTTTGGTCACCGCAAAGGCGCCTTCACGGGCGCAGTGGCCGACCGCATTGGTCGCTTTGAATTGGCCCACGGCGGCACCATCTTTTTAGATGAAATTGGCGACATGTCGCTGGACATGCAAGTCAAATTGCTGCGCGTGTTGCAAGAGCGCACGGTCGACCCGATTGGTGGCACCCGTCAAATCCACGTCGATGTGCGCGTGATCGCTGCGACCCACCGTGACTTAGAAACCGAGATTGCAGCAGGCCGCTTCCGCGAAGACTTGTATTACCGCCTCAACGTGTTGCCCATGGTGACGCCTCCGCTGCGAGAACGTCAAGACGATGTGCCCGAATTGCTGACATTTTTTGCAAAAAAATGCGCCAACTTTGGCAAACAACCCATCACGTTCAAGCCGGACTTTTTGCAAGCGCTGCAAAAGTACCCTTGGCCTGGCAACGTGCGTGAACTGTCAAACTTGGTGGACCGCTTTAGCACGTTGTACGCCAGTCAAGAGTTGGAATTACGCGCCATTCCGCCAACCTTGCTGCCCAAAGGGCTGATTTCGGCGCAAGCTGAATTGCAAGCCATTGCACCCTTGTTGGCCAAGTTAGAAATGACGCCGCCGCCGGAAGTGCTGATTGAGTTGGACGACCAGCCAGAACCCGAAGACGAGAACGACATCGAAGGCATCATCATGCTGGCACAGGGCATGCCGCAGTTGCCGCCCGAAGGCTTGTCGTTGAAAGAGCGCATGGCTCAGATCGAGCGCAGCATCATCGAACAGGCGTTGAGTCGCAACTCAGGCAATGTGTCACGCACTGCCAAGTTGCTGAATTTGCAACGCACCACCTTGATCGAGAAGATCAACAAGTACGACTTGCGCTCAGCCGCCTAACGTGAAGCGCATCTAGGCGCCAAGATAACGTTAATCGCGGTCTTGGTCGTTGTAGAGCACCGTGATGCTCATGCGACGGTTGCGCGGATCGCGTGGGTCTTTGGGATTGAAGGGGTCGGTATCGGCCACACCCTCAATGCGGGCAAAGCGGTTTTCTTTGATCCCCTTCTTCTCCAGCAACGAACGCGTCACTTCAGCACGCTCAGCCGACAGCGACCAGTTGTTGCGCCCTTCAGGATTTTGAAACTGCACGCTGTCCGTGTGACCGCGAATCGCCACTTTATTGGGAATATCGGCCAATGAGGCAGCAATTTCAGCAATCAAGTTGGAGGCTTTGCCTTGCATGTTCATGCCACCGCTGGGGAACATAGCAAAGTCGGCCTTGTCGATGATTTCAATACGCAAGCCATCTTTGTCGCGCGTGATCGACACCTGATCTTTCAAGCCTTCGAGCTTTTTGTTTTGCGACAGTTTTTGCTCAATCTCTTGTTCGAGCTTGGCAAAGTCAGCTTGCTCTTTGGCCGCAGCGACTTCTTTTTTCTGCTCTTCCGTCAGCTTGTCAGGGTCAGAATACGGGTTTTCGTTTTCTTTGCCAGGCTCGGTACTCGGGTTAGGGCCACCCTCAGAGCGGGGGGTCAAACGTTCCAACAAACCGGTTTGTTTGGCTGCGAACGGAAAACCATCGGGGTCAATGATGGAACGGCCACCGAACATGCCGTTCGAGCCCGCCAATTGGCCAATCGCGACCATGCTTTGCGACGTGGGTTTGAAGTAATCGGCAATGCTTTTGCGCTGGTCTTCGTTCGAAGCACCGAGCAACCACATCAACAAGAAGAAGGCCATCATGGCCGTCATCATGTCGGCCAACGCAATTTTCCAAGCGCCGCCGTGGGCACCGCCATGACCTTCATCAATGATCTTTTTGATGATGATCACCGGCGCTGGCGCAGCCGGGGTGTCTTCGGGAATCGGAGGTGGCGCAGGTGGTGGCGCAACAGGCTTGGCTTCGCCTTCGGGTACGACCGCTACGGCGGCGTCTTTGTCATCCGCCATTATTTCCTCAGCGCGTCAAAAAGTTCGCCGAAGGTGGGCTGGTTGTGGTGGCTGATACACACACGGGCACCTTCAATGATCAAAGGCACAGGATAGCCGTGCATATTGCCCAAAATGATCTGCTGCGCCACTTTGAGGACTTCGCCGTCTTCGTCAATGATCTGCTTCAGACGGTTGCCGAACGGTTCGAAAATACCGTAAGCCAAAAACACGCCCAAAAAGGTACCCACCAAAGCGCCACCAATCAGGGCACCCAGCACAGGTGGCGGTTGGTCAATCGCGCCCATGGTTTTCACCACACCCAACACGCAAGCCACAATGCCCAATGCGGGCAAAGCGCCAGCCAAAGCGGCAATCGCTTCGGCGTATTTCATTTCGTTGTGGTGGTGCAGTTTGATGGACGCTGTCATCACATCTTCCACCGCATAAGGGCTCAAGGTGCCCGAGGACACCACCATCAAACGGATGGTGTCACACACCAAGCCGACCAAACCGTGGTCGTGAAGCATCTTAGGACATTCACCAAAAATCGCACTGGCCTCCGGATTTTCGACGTGCGATTCCATCGCCACCGCCCCTTCCGCTTTGAGCGTTTTCATCAACTTGGAGATCACCGCAATGATCGCCACGTAGTCATCTTTTTTGTAGGTTGGGCCCTTGATCACCTTGCCCATGCCGGCCATGGCACCCTTGAAAATATGACCGGCATTGCCCGCCATCATGCCGCCGATGCCCGCGCCACCAATGATGAACATCTCAAAAGGAGCGGCCTTGATGATGGGCGCCAAGCTGCCGCCAGCGATCACGAAACCGCCGAACACGCAAATGAAAAGGACGACCAGTCCAAGGATAGTAAACATCTAAAGCTCCAAAGCAGGCTGGCGCATTCAGGAATAGCCCCGAAATGCGTCTCAAATTTCCCCGACAACCTGCAAGATTAACTTAAAAACAAGAATCTTTTGCCAATTCGCAAAAATCAGGTTTTAGTTCATCAAACCGGCAGGACGTGCAGTGGGAGGCACCAAAGCAGGCACGCCTTCCCAAGCATCGCGAATTTCGCGCATCAAACCATGGATTTCATCCAGAACGGTGATGTCGTTGTGCGCATTCACATGGAACAAACGACGGGTCACATAGCTGTACAACTCATTGAGGTTGTTGGCCAAGTCACCGCCTTTTTCAAAGTCCAAAGCGCCTTGCAAACCAATCACGATGCGACTGGCACGGGCAACGGCCTTGGACTTTTCTGCGATGTTGTTGTGTTGGATATGGCCGCGAGCGGTAGACAAGCTCTCCAGCAAGCCATCAAACAACATTTGAATGAGCTGCACATTGTTAGCCGTGGCTACGCCTGTGGTGACTTTGACATTGCCGTAACTTTGAATGGCACGCATGTTGGCTCGCATCTGATTAGCTCCTGTGTTTCTCTGGATGACACAGACAGTATCGGAAGGGTGGCCAAAAACTTGAGAGATTTGATGAGAAGTTCATGCGTATCTTTAAGCCGTCTTGGCGTCAGCGGCCACAGGCGGGTTGAACGGCACGTCGGTCACCGTGTCGGTGGCCAAATCTTGCCGCTGCTGGTCCTCGTACGCCTGCACATGCTCCAAACCTTGGTTTAAAGCGTTGCCGCCTTCGAGTACCTCGGCTTGGCCAGTTTGATCGGTCAAGGCCAAAACTGCATCGCCGGATGCGTCGGCCTCATCGGGCTGGCCTGGACGCTTGAATAAAAACTGAGAATACGGCGTGTCATTGGGAATGTTGACACGCTGGTACATCATGTCCACCACACTGTCGATGGTCTGCTTCAAGCGGGACAACACGTCTGGGTCTGGATTTTTGGCGTAATCGCCACCGTATTCACGGGCATTGCGGTAAATGCTGCCCAAATGCTGGGGCGGCAACCACGACTGAATGTGACCGCGCGCTGTTGAAATTTGACGCTCCGAGTTGGGCACGCGGTTTTCAATGCCCGCGGCATCGTCTACGCCATCTTGGAATGTGGCAGTGATGTGTGCGCGCAAGATGGGCTCGTAATGGGGGCGCAACGCCTCGATCAAATTGGGGTCAAAGCCCTCAACTTGCTTGCCGTTCATGGCGTCCCACAGCTTTTTACCTTCTAGGCCGCTGAACAAAATATCGCTGGGTGGCGTAGGCTCTGCTGGTGTCTCGGTGACAGGCTGTGCATGGGCGGGGTTTTCGTACAACTTGGCCAACTGGTTGACCTTGTCGATCAAATACAGCGTGAGAATGACCAACAGCAGCAGCACCCAAGCCACCACATTCATCATGAAGTTACTCATGCGCGTCTCCTAGCCGCGGGTTGATCGGCCTCCGACCCTTCCACTTTCAAGGTGCCACGCAACTTTTTGACCACCGATGACAAAATTTGGCTCACCCGAGATTCGCTGACCCCCAAGGTCTCGCCAATTTCTTTGAGGTTGAACTCTTCCACGTAATACAACTGCATGACCAACTGTTCGCGCTCAGGCAATTGCGCAATGGCGTCGGTCACCGCATCCATGAACTGCGCTTCTTCCACGATCACATCGGGTTGCTGCGACGAATCGTCGGCAATGCTCATCACCTCTTCGGTGACCACTTCCATCGAATAGGTTTCAAAACGCTTGGCTTTGCCGCGTTCTTTGTGAAACTCTTCGAGGTCTTTGCCCATGTAATCGGCAATTTCCGCTTGGCTAGGCGCACGGCCTAACTCGGCAGCCAAGGCGTGCACCGTGGTGTTGTGCTCTTTGTTGAACGCCACCGCAGAACGCGGCAAGAACGACAAGCGACGCACCTCGTCCAGCATGGCGCCACGCACACGGCTATGCGCAAAGTTTTCAAACTCGATGCCTTTGACAGGGTCAAACGCGCGCGAAGCTTCCAGCAAACCGATCATGCCGACTTGAATCAGCTCATCGAGTTCCATGAAAGCCGGAATGCGCGCCTTAAGGTGCAGCGCCACACGCTTGACCAAGCCAAGGTGGGCCAGCACCAGGTCTTCGCCTTTGGGGGCGCAGGCTTTGTACATATTGACGGGTGAACGCGGGCTCATGATTCAGACGAACTGTTTTGCATCAGACGCTCCATGAAAAATTGCATGCCGCCCGACGGATGGTCGATGGGTCGCAAATGGGTGCAGGCTTCGGCCAAACGCATGTAGTCACGCGATGCGGCGGTGCCGGGGGCCAGCTCCAGCACCGATTGGTATTTTTTAAGGGCCCGCAATACCATCTCGTCGCTCTCGATGGAGGTGAGGTAATGCACCGACTCGCCCAAGAAACGCACGCACACGTCGTTCAGTTTCTTGTAGAGCTTCCAGCCTTCGGCTTGGGTGTTGACCATGTTGGGCAACAAATAGATCTCGTCGAGGCCCATTTCTTTGGTCAAAATTTTGATGGTGCCGTAAGCATCGGCAATCGACGAAGGATCGTCTTTGACCACGATGAAGCGGCGCTGACACGCCGACAAAAACGACAACACCGAAGGCGAAATGCCGGCCGCCACGTCAACGATCAAATAGTCGACATCGTCGGTCAGGGCGCCAAACGACTGCACGATGCTCGCCGCTTGAACCTGGCTCAACCCGGCCAACTCTTGCATACCCGAAGCGCCTGGGATCAGCTTGATGCCTTGGCGGGTGGTGATCATGATTTCAGGCAAGGTCTTTTGACCTGCCAAAAAGTGCCCCAAGTTGTACTCGGCGCGGGCACCGAGTGCGATTTGTGCGTTGGCCAAGCCGAGGTCGGCGTCAAACAACATGACGCTGAAGCCCATTTGGCGCAAGGCCACCGCCAAGTTGATGGAGGTGGTGGTTTTGCCCACCCCGCCCTTGCCGCTGGCGATGCCGATGATTTCAGTTTTACGGTGCTTACTCATGGGTCAGGCCTGTGGTTTCGGGTTTAAAGCGGGCGGCAATTTGTGCCAGTTTAGAGCTGGCCAAGTCGTTCAAGGCGGCGTTGCGCGCTGCATGAGGGTGATCTTCCACCTCTGGCAGCGGCAGGTTGTCCAAGGCGCGCTTGACCAAATCGGTCATCGCCACGTCTTGCACCAAGTCTGCAGTGCGGTCGCCTGTGCTGGCCACCGACACGCCCAAGGTTTGCTCGGTCAAGAACTGCAACAAGGCCCAAGGTTGGTTGGACTCGTCGAGCTTACTCAACATCAATGACGCCCAAGTGTTGTCGGTGTTTTCAAACACGCGGCGCAAGTTGGCAGCAGACGCATCGGCGGGCACCACGGCGTGGCACTGCACTTGCAGGTTCATGCTGCGCAGGTCGGCCAAGCGCTCGTTCATTTGCACGCCGGGAGTGTCGATCAAAATCAACTGGCGGGTGCTGTGCTCTTCGAGCAACAGCTTCAAGGTGGCGGCATTGGTGGCGCGGAAGCTGTCCACACCCGACTGGGCGCTGAGCAACTGGGTTTGGCTCCAAGCGCCAGCGCGTTGGTCGTGAAAGCTGATCACCACCACTTGTTCGCTGCCGTGGACGAGCGCGGCATTTTGGGCCAAGCGGGCAATCATCAACGACTTGCCAGCGCCTGAAGGACCGGCCAAAGCGTGCACGCCAGACAGTGGCGCCGCGGCAGACTCTTGGCCCACGGCATGGCTGAGTTGGCGTTGCAAAGCACCCATGGCGTCGGCCATGTTGTCGTGGTCTTTGATGCAATCCATCAACAAAGCGCGCAAAGCCACAGGAATGGGGGCGTCGTTCAACGCATCACGCAAGGGCGACAAAGCAGCAGGCAACGGCACGCTGCCTTGCCAAGCGGCCATTTGTTGACCGAGTTTGAATTCGCGGCGCAAAGAAGCCAGTTCTTCGCGGACCAAGGCGACGATTTCGCGACCGCGCAAGGCATCGTGCACGTCTTCGGCGTGTTGTGTGGATTCTTTGACAGGGCTGACGGTTTGAGGTGCAGAGACTTTGGCCATGGGTTTGGCCACGACTTGAGGCTTGACTTCAATCAGGGGCTGAGCCACTTGGGTGGCTTGGCGCTCGCGGGATTCGCGTTTGTTTTGGTCAATCGTTTGGCCCAACAACACATCAAACTTGCCAGCAGGCGCTTTGGATTTCGAGAAATCGCTCTTGATGAACGGCTCGGCTTCCTCTGGCGTCAAAGGCGACAAGTCCACAGCCACGATCAACTCCGTCAAGCCATTGACTTGGCTGCTGGAGATGATCAGCACATCGGGGCCGTACTGAGCCACAGCCTTTTCGTTGGCTGCGCGGGCGTCGCGGGCGAGGATTCGTTTCAGTTCCATAGGTCAGCTCACTCTGTCTTATTTGTTGTTGTCGGGTTATCGGCTTTTGGCATCCACGGTGTGGATCACTTTGACGGCCTGATCGTCCGGAATTTCGCTGTAAGACAGCACAGTCAAATCGTTCACGCGGAAACGGGCAGCTTTGGACAGCCAGCCACGAATCACAGGGGACACCACCAACACAGCGGGGTGACCCATTTCTTCTACCGTGCGTGCACCTTCGCGCAAGCCGGCAAACAAGTTCTCAGACAAACCGGGTTCCATCACCACGGCTTGGCCAGGTTGGCTTTGTTGCAAGACGTTATGCAACAACTGTTCCAGCGAAGGCTCCAAGGTCATCACTTGCAAGCCACTGTCGGCATCGACCAAGCTTTGCATGATCATGCGACCGAGCTTGGGGCGAACCATGGCGGTGAGTTGCTCAGGGTCTTGGGTGCGAGTGCTGGCTTCGGTCAAGGCTTCGGCAATCGTGCGCATGTCACGGATCGACACCGATTCCGACAGCAAATTCTGCAACGTGCGTGTCAAGATACCGAGCGACAACTTGCCGGGCACCAAGTCTTCGACGATCTTGGGCGACTTGGCTGCCAATTTATCCAACAGTTGTTGGGTCTCGTCGTGGCTCAACAAGTCCGAGGCGTTTTCGCGCAGCACTTTGTTGAGGTGGGTAGAAATGGCGGTGGCCGCGTCGACCACGGTGTAGCCCAAGGTGCGGGCTTGGTCGCGTTGCGAAGGCTCAATCCACACTGCTTCCAGACCAAACGCGGGTTCGCGGGTGGCGATGCCTTCGAGTTGACCGTACACATGACCGGGGTTGATGGCCAATTCGCGGCCCACTTTGACTTCGCCTTTGCCACGCACCACGCCTTTGAGCACGATGTTGTAAGCGTCTGGGTCGATGTTCAAGTCGTCACGGATGCGCACGGGCTGCACCAAGAAACCGAGTTCAGCAGAGAGCTTTTTACGCACGCCTTTGACGCGCGTCATCAATTCGCCACCGGTATCTACGTTGACCAAAGGAATCAAGCCGTAGCCAATTTCCAAGCCAATCAAATCGACTTGGTCCACATCGTCCCAATCGAGTTCTTTGGGCGCTTCGGGGGCGACGGCATCTTTGACAGCTTGTTCAGCCTGTTCGTCTTGCACTTCGCGGGTGATGATCATGAGTCCCAAGCCCGCGGCGGCGGCAGACAAGGCAATGAACATCAGGTGCGGCATGCCGGGCACCATGCCCAAGATCAACAAAATGACCGAAGAAATAAACAAGGCGCTGGGATTGGCCAATTGGTCAGACGCTTGCTCAGAGATCGACTCAGCGGTTGTCACGCGGGTCACGATGATGGCGGTGGCCAGCGACAGCAACAACGATGGAATTTGCGACACCAAGCCGTCACCAATGGTCAACAGGGTGTAAATCTTGCCGGCTTCGGCCACAGGCAGGTCATGCTGGGCCACGCCAATGATCAAACCGCCGACCAAGTTGATGATCAAAATCAACAAACCAGCCATGGCGTCACCGCTCACGAATTTAGAAGCACCGTCCATGGAGCCGAAGAAGTCAGATTCTTGGGCCAACTCAGCGCGGCGCTTTTTGGCAGTCTCTTGGTCGATCACGCCAGCGTTCAAGTCGGCGTCGATGGACATTTGTTTACCAGGCATGGCGTCCAAGGTGAAACGGGCGTTCACTTCAGACACGCGGCCTGCACCTTTGGTCACCACCACAAAGTTGATGATCATCAAAATCGAAAAGATGATGAAGCCCACCACGTAATTACCAGCAATCACAAACTCACCGAAGGCCTGCACCACTTTGCCAGCGGCATGGCCGCCTTCGTGGCCGTTGACCAACACCACGCGGGTCGATGCCACGTTCAGCGCCAAGCGCAACATGGTGGCAAACAGCAGCACGGTGGGGAATGAAGAAAATTCGAGCGGCTTGCGGGTGCCGATGGCGATCATGATGACCACCAAGCTGATCAAGATGTTGAAGGTGAACAAAAAGTCCAGCAACAACGCAGGCAGCGGCAAAACCAACATCGACATGATGACGAGCACCACCACCGGAATACTGAGTCCGGAGAGGTCAAATTTCGACAAGTTGTGTCGAATCGTTGACAGAGTGAGAGTGCTCATTGATGAAATCCAGTTGAATTGGAACGTTTAGTCGTCTTTTCGTCCCTGATAAAACATCGGGGACATGTTCACTAAGCAATCGATGTGCCAACTCAATCTGACACCGACGTGGAAGCTGACGAGCAGCGGCAAGATGTGACCTGTCACGGTTTTTGCTTAAGTCATAGGCAAACTCGTTTTAAAGCACACATGAACCTGTCCAGCTACCTTCAAATGCCACCGGCACCTCCCGTGCCCCAAAGCCTCTCCACCAGCGCCACACAAGGGCTGGCGGCGGGGGTGCGGGCCGACGCGGGAACCAACGCAGGGCAAGACTTCGCCAACATCATGGCCCGCCAGTTCCAGCGGCTGTCCGCCTCGGAGCGGCCAAGTTTTGCCGCTGAAACGCCGCCTAGGCCCGAAATCAGCGCCCAAGCCGACCAAACACAGCGGGCGCAATGGGCCACCAACACGTCGTATGCCACCCAACAACGCTTGAACGACGACCGCCAACAAGCGACGTCCCGCGATGCCCAGGCCAATCAAGACGTGGCGCAAAGCCAAGACCGAGCAGGCGACACAAATAAGAGCGACGCTGACAAAAGCGATGCGGAAAAGAACACCGCCGAAAAGAGCACGGATGAAAAGCGCGCCGAACAACGCGCACAAGCGCTGCGTGATGCAGCCAGCGCCAAAGCCTTGAATGCGGCCGATGCCACGCTATTGGCGCAAGTCGCCATGATGGCCATGCCGCCCGCCGCGCCAACCCAAGGTGCAGCCCCCACCCCCTCCGAAGCCTCGCTGTCTTTGCGCACGATCGCGCTCAGCCCGCAAATGCACATCATCACCGCGCCCAGCGCCACGCCCAACGCAGAGAGTTTGACGGCGTTTGCCAAATCCATGGGCCTAGACGAAGCTGCGATTCAAAAGCTACTCGGCGATGGCACGGCTAACCCAGCCACCACTGGCGTACTCGCCGGACAAGCCACCCCTGCGACGGACGCAACAGATCCATTGCTGCAAACCTTGAACACCGCTTTCGCAGGCATGCCCGCAGCAACAGCCACGACGCCCGCCCCCGTCCTGCCATCGACAACACCAACCTCTTCAGCAGCGACACAATTGGCCGCTTTAGGGCTTTTGCCTGATTCAAACTCAGCCACTGCTGTCGCGTCCGCACAAACTGATTTGCCGCTCATGAGCCGGCCATCTGCCACGGCATCTGCCACGGCATCGGCATCGGCATCGGCATCGACCACGATGGCGGCTACCAGTCCCCTGAGCACCGCGCCACAGCAGCCTGTCCAACTGGGCTTGAGCGCCGCCGAGATGGCGTCGATCCAACAAATTCAAATCACCATCGCGGCACCCGCTGCCGCGCCGGTGGCTTCGTTACAAAACATGGCCATGACCACTTCGGGTGCCGCAGCCTCGCTCAGCACACCATCCAGCACGCTGGATGCCTTGTCCTTGCTGGGCGGCAACGTCACCGAGCAGAGCATCAGCGATTTGGTGGCACAGTTCTCGCAAAACACCGCAGGCGGCGACGATGCGCAGCAGCAACCCTCGTCAGGCAACAACGGCGGTCAAGGTTTTGCCCAAGCCTTGGCACAAACCACCGCCCCTGCACAAACAACGAACGCAAACGCCACATCGCAAGTCGCCACGACAACGCCCATGAGCGAGGTGTACGACCAGTTGAGCGACAAAATGGCCACCGAAATGGCCGCCCGCATGCACAAGCAGCTCAGCGATGGCGAATGGAAAATGAAATTCGGTTTGCGCCCTGCCCATTTGGGTGGCGTCGAAATTCAGCTGGAAATGAAAGACGGCAAACTCAACGCCGTGTTCAGCGCCGAAAACCCACTCACACGCGACCTGTTACAAAACAGCAGCCAGCGCTTGCGCGATGCACTTGAAAACTTTGGCATTCATGCCGGTCAAATGCACATCGGACAAGACCGCGGCAACGCACAACAAAACCCATCTCGCGGTTCATCAAAACCGTCTCAAGTTGGTGACAATTCATCATTGCAAGTCAAGGGCAGCGACAACGTGGCCAACGCCACCGAAACCCGCAACAAGGCCAATGCGTCCTTGCTTGACCTGTACGCCTAAACACGCATGACAATCTAATAACAGGAGTAAACCCCATGTCCAGCGCACCCGCAGCCGCAGCAGCCCCCGCCGAAGAAGGCGAAGTCAAGCCGAAAAAGAAAAAGCCAATCTTATTGATTTTGGTGATCGTCTTGTCGCTCATCATCCTGATCGGTGGCAGTGTATTTGGCACCTTGTTCATGTCTGGCTACTTTGAGCACAAGAGCGAAGCCGCCGCCCACGACAAAGTCGACGAGCTCGAAAAAGCCGCCGAAGAAGCGCATGGCGCCGCACCTTCTGGCCCCTCTAAGGTGAAAAAAGAGTCGGAGACCACGCGCTTTGAAAACACGTATTTGCAAATCGACAAAGAGTTCATGACCAACATCACGGGCAGTAAAAAAGTGATGGTGGTGCAAATCGCCGTCATGACCCATTACGACAGCCGTGTGTTTGACAACGTCAAAAAGCACGAGTTCGCCGTGCGCTCAGCGGTTCTGGACGTGATGCGTCAAAGCACCGAAGCCGACATTGCCAAGCCAGAGTTCCGCACCGAGCTGGCTGCCAATATCAAAAAAGTCATGAATGCAATGCTGATGAAGTACGAAGACTTCGGTGGCATTGAAGACGTGTTCTTCACCTCATTTGTGATGCAGTAACGCACAAGTCCATGAAATCCAACCTGCTCTCGCAAGAAGAACTGGCCGCCCTCTCTGAAGGTGTGCGCGACGGTTCGATCGAGACCGACACCGGCTTTAACACCCGTGTTCGGGTTCGCAAGCACGACCTCGCCAGCGAAGACAGCAGCTTAGGCGTGAACGTTTCGTCGGTCGACATGATCAACGAGCGTTTCATCCGTTTGTTCCGTCTGGGCTTGCTCGAAGTGCTGCGTACCAGCCCGCGTGTGAACCCCACCCGCGTGCAGATCTTGAAATTTGGCGATTACCTCAAAGGGCTGAAGCCACCGCTTTCGGTCAACATGGTTCGCATGAACCCGCTGCGCGGTAACTCGGTGATCATCATCGACCCCAACGTGGTGTTCAGCTCGCTGGACAGCTTCTTTGGTGGCTTTGGCAAAGGTGTGGGCGAGCTGCCCTCGGGCCGTTTGTTCACGCCCACCGAAAGCCGCATCATCAAAATTATCTTGGAGGTGTTCTTTCGCTCACTGACAGAAGCTTGGGGGCCTTTGTTGCCCATCGAGTGCGAGCATGTGAGCTCTGAGATCAACCCTCAATTTGCACAAATTGCCGATGA
This sequence comes from Limnohabitans sp. TS-CS-82, assembly GCF_002943475.1. NCBI lineage: Bacteria > Pseudomonadati > Pseudomonadota > Betaproteobacteria > Burkholderiales > Comamonadaceae > Limnohabitans > Limnohabitans sp. TS-CS-82. Next base: position 102,403 of record NZ_PTQX01000010.1, read on the forward strand.
AAACGACTTGGTCGTGCTGAGCCGCTTTGAAGCCGATGCCACGGCCAGCGGCGGCAAAGGCTTCATCGATTTGGTTTACCCCTACTCGTCGCTCAAGCCCGTGCGCGAACTGCTCAGCAGCCGCGTGCAAAGTGGCGAAGGCAACGAAGAGTCCGACAAGATTTGGCGTCGCGACTTGGCTGCGGCCGTGGGTGACGCCAAACTGGAATTGGTGGTCAACATGGGCGAAGTCAAAACCACGTTGCACCACTTGAACAACTTGCAAGAAGGCGATTTGCTCTTCTTTAAGAAAGACGAGACGGCGCTGATGACCACCAGCGGCGTCCCCACCTTCCACGTCAACGTGGGAACACGCGGCTCACAAGTCGCCGTTCAAATCGACCACGAACACGTACACGGAAAAATCTGAGACAGGACTTTCAAATGACTGATAACACTGACGACCAAACCCACGAACTCGACGAAGACGCCCAAGCGGGGCTGGCCCAAATGTTGGCTGGCAACGCGGAGCCCAGCTTGGAAGACTTCAAACCGAGCATGCCCGGCAACATCAACCCCGAGATCTTGCAAAACATTTCGGTCACCTTGTCCATCGAGGTGGGCCGCGCGCAAATCAAGATCAAAGACCTGATGCGTTTGACCCAAGGCAGCGTGGTCGAGCTCGACCGCATCGCTGGCGAACCACTGGACTTGCTGGTCAACAACTCGGTGGTTGCCCAAGGCGAAATCGTGCTGGTCAACGACCGCTACGGCGTGCGCCTGACCCGCGTGGTGCCCTCTTCGGAACGCCTGAAGCTGATTTAATTCACTTTGCTCCCTCCGCTTCAAGCGGCCAAAAAAATGCCTGCAATTGCAGGCATTTTTCTTGGGGGGCAGAAACCGTGATCAGTTCGCGTTGATCTTGCGACCGTTCAAAGGCTGCACAGGACGTGCATTGCGCTTGAAGGGGAAGTCGATGACTTGCTTCTTGCCAATGTCGACGGGCGTCTTCAAGATGTAGAAGTTCACGCCTTCGGTACAAGGTGGCGTGGTCAACGAACCTTCGTAGTTGTAATGGGTCAACGCAGCGGGCACCAAAGTAGCTGGGTCGAACTTGGCTTTCTCAGGCTTGACTTCGGGGCCTTCTGATTTGGGTGCGTTGTTCCAAAGCGTTTGAATGGACGCGTTATCTTTGCCTTCGTTGAGCAACACGCCCAACACAGCCAACTTGCCTTCGGCATTTTTGTGCACAAAGTGAGCGACCATGGCCATCGGCTTGCCGTCAATTTGCTCTTCGCTGGGGCGGTGGAAGTGGAATTGCAACAGGTTGTAGACGTCTTTGTTGATCTTCAAAGTGCTGCCTGGCTCCACGTTCACTTGGATGGTGTGGCCGTTGTTCAAGATTTTCAGCGGGCCTTCTTTGTACGCCACCGTCAACACATCTTTGGACTTCGCAAAGGGGCCCGTGATGTTCAAAGGCGATTGCTTGGTGCCCGTGCCGCAAGTGGGGAACTCGTCGCCCCATTTTTCTGGGCCCATCTCACCCTCGTACGCCCAATGCACGGCATGGTGACCGTCTTTTTTGGCATGCACCGGCTCTTTGGCAACGGCACAGTCCGCCAACACTTTGACTTTTTGTCCAGCAGCGACCAAGGCGTTTTGCGCAGCGCAAATGGTTTTGAGGCGCGAAGCGACTTCCGCCATTTCAAGGGATTTTTCAAAAGCCGAAATGGTTTCTGGATCTTTCGCACCACGGGTCAACAAACGCAAAGCGCCCAAGCCCAATTGACGATCACTGGTCATCGGGCCTTTTTGGGCTTTGATAAACGCGTCGTACTCTTCCAACACCACGCCGTTGCTGAACGCATCTTTAACGGCGGCCAATTCAGTCACGGCAGGCTGCATCTCTTTCAGCTCGTCTTTGGCTTCTTCCAGCTCTTTGGTGAGTTTTTCCAACTCTTCTTGCGCCTCGCTCATGCCCTCGCTGGCCTCGGTCAGCTCTTTGACAACATGAGTTTTGGCGCTGTAATTCATGTAAGCAAACGCCGCAGCGCCCGCCAGCAACAGGCCTAGGACAATTTCGAGAATCAGACGTAGGTATTTTTTCATGGCCATTCACTTGAAGGGGTGCATTGATAGATGTCCTTGAGACCAGCGCGCGGCTTCTCTCAAGGCAGGTGCATGCATATCGGCTCCAAGTCCACAAAGCTTTAATGCACGGTTGAGCCGGCGAATTATGGCCGCTGGGTTGGCAAGGGGCTGCGAATTACAATGGTGGTCTTATCAACAGCCTCTGGATCAACACCATGAACCGCTGCACTTTGCCCCACGGGGAGGCGCTCGCATGAGCCCCAAAGTCTTCATCAAAACCTTCGGTTGCCAAATGAACGAGTACGACTCGGACAAGATGGCCGACGTCTTGGGCGCGGCCCAAGGCTACGAAAAAACCAACGACGTCGAACAAGCCGACTTGATCGTTTTCAACACCTGCTCGGTGCGTGAAAAAGCGCAAGAAAAGGTGTTCTCGGACCTCGGTCGCATTCAGCACTTGAAAGCCAAGGGCGTCAAAATTGCCGTCGGCGGCTGCGTGGCCAGCCAAGAAGGCGACGCCATCATTGCCCGCGCACCTTATGTGGACGTGGTGTTTGGCCCCCAAACCCTGCACCGCTTGCCCGATTTGCTGAACCAACGCGAATCGCTCATGCGCCCGCAAGTGGACATCAGCTTTCCCGAGATCGAAAAGTTCGACCACCTGCCCCCTGCGCGCGTCGAAGGCGGCACCGCCTACGTGAGCATCATGGAAGGCTGTAGCAAATATTGCAGCTACTGCGTGGTGCCCTACACCCGTGGCGAAGAAGTGAGCCGTCCGTTTGACGACGTGTTGGTGGAAGTGGCCGGTTTGGCCGCGCAAGGCGTGAAAGAAGTCACGCTCTTGGGCCAAAACGTGAACGCCTACCGTGGCGTGATGGGCAACACCGCCGAGATTGCTGACTTTGCGTTGCTCATTGAGTACGTGGCCGAAATTCCTGGCATTGAGCGCATCCGCTACACCACCAGCCACCCCAACGAATTCACTCAGCGCTTGATCGACGCCTACGCCAAAGTGCCGCAACTGGTGAGCCATTTGCACCTGCCTGTGCAGCACGGCAGCGACCGCATCTTGATGGCCATGAAACGCGGCTACACCGCCATGGAATACAAGAGCACGGTGCGCAAACTGCGCGCCATTCGCCCAGACATGGCGATGAGCTCAGACTTCATCGTGGGCTTCCCCGGCGAAACCGAAGAAGACCACCAAAAGCTGATGAAGCTCATGGACGATGTGTACTTTGACAACTCGTTCAGCTTCATCTTCAGCCCGCGCCCTGGCACCCCCGCCGCCAACCTGCACGACGACACGCCCCACGCGGTGAAGCTGCGCCGCTTGCAAGAAGTGCAAAAGGTGATCAACGACAACATGCACGCCATCAACGTGCAACGCGTGGGCACCGTGCAACGCGTGATGGTGGACGGCTACTCCAAGAAAGACGCCAACGAGTTGCGCGGCCGCACCGAGTGCCACCGCATCGTCAACTTCCCCGCAGGGCCGAACCCTGAGCGCTTGATGCACCAGTTGATTGATGTGAAAGTGACCGAGGCCAACCCGCATTCATTGCGGGGTGAGGTGGTGGTGAAGTAAGCGACGAGCTTGCGATCAACCCCAGCCAACGAGTCGCCTTTGTGCGACTCGTTGTCGTTTGGGCTTGTATAAACTGAGTTCAACCATAGAGAACCTGCCCATGAAAGCCGAACACAACGAGCGCGTTACGCGCATTGGCCCCCACACCCCCTGCGGCAATTTGATGCGCCACTATTGGCAGCCTGTGGCCTTGGTGGATGAGTTCAACCCCGCGCTGGACCCGCGCATGGGCATTCGCCCCGTCAAGGCGGTGCGCGTTTTGGGCCAAGACTTGGTGCTGTTCAAAAACGCGCAAGGCGAGTTTGGGTTGCTGGACCGCGACTGTCCGCACCGAGGGGCCGATTTGTCGTTTGGTCGCAACGAGGGCGATGGGCTGCGTTGCCCATTTCACGGCTGGAAGTTTGATGTGTCGGGCCAGTGCGTACAAACACCCGCCGAGCCCACAGGCAGCAAGCTGTGCCAACACGTCAAGCAACGCAACTACCCGCTGGTGGAGCGCAGCGGCATTTTGTTTGGTTGGTTCGGCCCCGAAGACAGCACGCCGCCGCCCTTTCCAGCGCTGGACTGCTTCACCGCGCCCAGCACCCACACGTTTGCGTTCAAAGGCCTGTGGCAATGCAATTGGCTGCAAGCGTTTGAGGTGGGGGTGGACCCCGCACATGCGTCGTTCTTGCACCGGTTTTTCTCGGACGAGTCGCTGGACGACACCTACGGCAAGCAGTTCCGCGGCGCAAGTGCGGGCGACATCAACGGCGAGCGCTGGCCCATGACCAAAGTCATGCGTGAGTTTGACCAGCCCAAAATCACCACCCAGCCCATGCCGTTTGGCATGCGCCTGACCGCGCTGCGTCCGATGACCGAAGCCCTCACCCATGTGCGGGTGACCAACGCCATTTTTCCGCACACCTTTGTGATTCCGCTCTCCGAGACCATGACCATCACGCAAATGCATGTGCCCGTGGACGACACGCACACGTATTGGTACTCGGTGTTCACCAGCTTTGCAGGCCCAGTCGACAAAGAGGCCATGCGCAACCAGCGCCTCAGCGCCATCGACTTGCCCGACTACATCCCCAAATCAGGCCGCCACAACAACTGGGGCTTCGACCCCGAAGAGCAAAACACCCGCACCTACCTGGGCATGGGCGAGCACGACATCAACGTGCACGACCAATGGGCCTGCGAAAGCATGGGCCCCATCCAAGACCGCACACGCGAGCACTTGGGCACCAGCGATGTGGCCATCATGGCCAACCGCCGCAATCTGCTCAAAGCCATTGACGATGTGGAAGCGGGCAAACTGCCCATGGGCTTGGCGCAGCCCGACATTGCCGCCCAACGCATGGGCCCCAATACAGTCGACGGCATCGCCCCCGCGCAAGATTGGGAGAACTGGTGGCAGCACGCCGTGGCCAGCAAACGCGCCAACGCCCCGTGGGATGCGGCTTTGCCTGAAAGTCAATCGTGAGCGAAGCCAAGCACGACGCCCTCGCTCACACCGCGCGTCTGATTGAAAGCAGCGGCTTGGAACTGGTGCGTTTTGCGTGGTGCGACACGCACGGCATGCTGCGCGGAAAAACGCTGACGGCCAAAGCGGCTGTGAACGCCTTGCGCAGCGGCGTGGGCATGGTGAGCACCTTGATGCTCAAAGACACGTCTGACCGCACGGCGTTCAAAGTGTTTGAAGCGGGCATGGCCGATGAGTTGCCGGGCTTTGAGTTCGCCAGCAACTTGCTGTTGATGGCCAACCCCGAGAGCTTTCACGTTCTGCCTTGGGCCGAGAAAACTGGTTGGGTGCAATGCCAACCCGTGTTTCAAAACGGCACGCCCGTGCCCTTTGACACGCGCCGTCAACTGCAACACGCCCTCGGCTTGCTCGCGCAACAGGGCTTGGGCATGGTCTGCGGTTTGGAGGTGGAATTTCACATCTACCGCCTGAAAGACCCCACGCACGGCCACGACCTTGACCCGTACACCGCCGCTTGGCCAGGCCCCAGTCCTGAGGTGAGCTTGATTCACCCAGGCTACAACTTGTTGTCCGAGCACTGCTTTGACATGAGCGAGGAGCCGCTGCGCATCGTGCAACACACGGCGCAAGCGCTGGGCTTGCCGCTGCTGTCGCTGGAGATTGAACTGGGCCCCAGCCAAGTCGAAGCCGTGTTTGACGCGACCGACGCGCTGACCGCCGCTGACAACATGGTGCTGTTTCGCAGCGCCGTCAAACAAGCCTTGCGCCGCGCGGGCTACCACGCCACTTTCATGTGCCGCCCGCCCTTTGCACACATCATGTCCAGCGGTTGGCATTTGCACCAATCGTTGGTGGCGCTGGACACAGGCCGCAACGCCTTCATGCGCGACGCCCCCGCACCGCACACCCAAGCCACAGAGGCGCGCCACACCTTGTCGGACCTAGGCACCCACTATTTGGCGGGCTTGCTGCAACACGCACGCGGCATGACCGTGATGTGCACGCCCACGGCCAACGGCTTCGGGCGCTTCCGGCCCAACGCTTTGGCACCACAGTCCATCGTGTGGGGACGCGACAACCGAGGAGCCATGCTGCGCGTGGTGGGCCAAGCGGGCGATGGCGCGACGCGTATTGAAAACCGTTTGGGAGAGCCCGCGGCCAACCCTTATTTGTACATGGCCTCGCAAATTCACGCCGGTTTGTCTGGCATGCGCCAGCAACTGATGCCGCCCGCAGCCACCGAAGCGCCCTACGCCGAACTGGCCGATGACAGCAGCACGCGCATTCCCAACACCTTGGGCGATGCCTTGGCCGCGCTGCAAGCCGACACGGCGATGGGGCAAGGCTTTGGCGCCGACTTTGTGCGCTACTACAGCCGCATCAAAGCGGCAGAGCAAGCGCGCATGGACGCGGCAGAAGACCAGTTAGAGTTTCAACGCCGCGAGTACTTCGGGCGTATTTGATCCACCCAACGCCGCCACGACCCTGGCGCAGTGAGACCCACATGATTGAACTTGTTATTTTTGAAAATGCGGCCGACACCCAAGGCACAACCATCACCGCCAAAGCCGGCCAAACCTTGATGAAAGCTGCGTTGGCGGCCGACATTGAGGGCGTCGCCGCAGATTGCGGAGGCACCCTCACCTGTGCCACCTGCCATGTGATGGTGCGTGAACCTTGGTTGAGTCAATTGCCCGCCATCACGGATGACGAAGACGGCATGCTCGACTTTGCCGCCTGTCCACGCCAGGCAAACAGCCGTTTGTCGTGTCAGATCACGCTGACCGAAGGCATGAACGGCATGCAGATCGATTTGCCGGCCAGCCAATATTGAAGATGCGTCACACGGTCTGGGCCGGGCCAAGCCGTGTGGGGGCAGAGAGTGAGGGCTTAATGTGCGGGTTTAGCGCATGCCGGGGAAGCCGCCACCGCCCATGCCAGGCATGCCCTTCATGCCGCCTAGCTTTTTCATCATCTTCATCAAGCCGCCGCCGCGCATCTTTTTCATCATGTCTTGCATTTGCTCAAATTCTTTGAGCATGCGGTTCACGTCTTGCACCTGAACCCCCGCGCCTGCTGCAATGCGGCGTTTGCGGGTGGCTTTGATGAGGTCGGGTTTGCTGCGCTCTTGCGGCGTCATGCTGTGGATGATGCCTTGCTTGCGGCCGATGTCTTTTTCAGCGCGCGTCAAATCGGCTTCACTGGCTTTGGCGGCCATTTGCGTGGGCAATTTGTCCATCAAGCTGGACAAACCACCCATTTGGCGCATTTGCTGAATTTGGGCCAAAAAGTCGTTGAGGTCAAAGGCGTCGCCACGTTTGACCTTGTCGGCCAACTTTTGCGCGGCTTGCATGTCCACACCCGCGGTGACTTGCTCGACCAAGGCCAAGATGTCGCCCATGCCCAGCACGCGACCGGCGTGACGTGCGGCATCGAACAACTCCAAACCATCGAGCTTTTCGCTGGTGCCCGCAAACTTGATGGGCGCACCGGTGATTTGACGCACCGACAGCGCAGCACCACCGCGTGAGTCGCCATCGAGCTTGGTGAGCACGATGCCCGTCAAAGGCAAAGCTTCGCTGAAGGCCTTGGCGGTGTTGATCGCGTCTTGACCTTGCATGGCGTCGACCACGAACAGGGTTTCAACAGGGTTCAACACGCGGTGCAGGGTTTTGATCTCGGCCATCAAGGCTTCGTCAATGGCCAAGCGACCGGCGGTGTCGACCAGCAACACATCGAAGTAATGCTTGCGGGCGTAGTCGAGGGCGTCGCGGGCGATGTCTTCGGGCTTTTGGTCGGGGGAGCTGGGGAACCACTCGGCACCGGCTTGAGCGGTCACGGTTTTGAGCTGCTCAATCGCCGCAGGGCGGTACACGTCACCCGAGACGGTCAGCACTTTCTTTTTGCGCTGGTTGATGAGCCAACGCGCCAGCTTGGCGGTGGTGGTGGTTTTACCGGCGCCTTGCAAACCGGCCATCAAAATCACGGCGGGGGGTTGCGCGGCGAGGTTCAAGTCGCTGACGCCTTCGCCCATGGTCGCGGTCAACTCTTGGTTGACGATGGCGACCAAGGCTTGACCGGGCTGCAAAGAGCCCACCACTTCTTGGCCCAGCGCTTTTTCTTTGACACGGGCGATGAAGTCGCGCACCACGGGCAAGGCCACGTCGGCTTCGAGCAAAGCCATGCGGACCTCGCGCAACATGTCGGCCACGTTGCTCTCGGTGATGCGGGCTTGACCGCTGATCTGTTTGACGAGGCGCGAGAGTTTGTCGGTCAGGGCTGAAGCCATATAAAACCCTTGAATGGGAGAGGTGAAGGAGTCAAGCAAAACGCTAAACTTGTCGCATGATTTTAGCCAGCGACTCCTCCGTCACTCTGTGGCTCAGCCTCTTGACCGCAACGGCTTATGCGCTGACGGCGTTGATCGGCCCGCGTTTGGCACTGCGCCAAGGCCATCGGCTGCTGTGGGCGCCTTGGACCCTGCACGGTTTAGGCTTGGTGTTTGCGCTTTTTGGGCCGCAGTCTGAGGGCTTGCGCTTTGGCTTCGCGCCCGCGCTGTCGGTCACCGCTTGGCTGATGTTGACCTTTTATGTGTTGGAGCAGCACTGGTTCCCCCAACTGCGCACACGCTGGACACTGACCGGCTTAGGCGCCGCGGTGGTGTTACTCGCGGCCCTCTTTCCTGGCACGCCGCTGCACACGGCGGCATCGCCTTGGTTGCCCCTGCATTTGGCGCTGGGCGTTGCGTCGTATGGTTTGTTTGCCGCCGCCGTGGTTCATGCATGGATGATGACGCGCGCTGAGAAAAGCATGCGCATGGCCACCACAGACACGGCTGTGGGTTTGCCGCTTTTGACCCTCGAACGACTCACCTTCCGTTTTGTCAAAGCCGGATTTACTTTGCTCACCGCCACACTGGCGGCGGGCTGGTTGTTTGGCGACAGTTTGTACGGCGCCAAAGCGGCATGGCGCTGGGACCACAAAACCGTGTTTTCTTTACTGTCATGGTTCACGTTTGCCGTGCTGTTGGTGGGGCGCAACCGCTTTGGCTGGCGGGGTCGCAAAGCCGTGCGGGTGCTGTACATCGGTGCGGGTTTGCTACTGCTAGGCTATGCGGGTTCGCGCTTTGTGCTGGAAGTCGTGTTGGGACGCGTGGCATGAAATACCTCATTTGGCTGGTCATCGTGTTTGCTGGCATTTGGTGGCTTCGCCAGCAACGCCAAACGACCTCTGGCGACACACCCGAGAAGACCACCAAAGCCTCACGCTCTAAGCACGGTGGACCACAAGTGATGGTGCCCTGCGTCCATTGCGGCGCCCATGTGCCAGAAGCTGACGCCGTACAAGGCAAGCAAGGCCTGTATTGCAGCGCGGCGCACCGGCAGCGCCAAGAAGGCTGACACATGCCTGCTGACACCACGTTGTGGCGCGCCGGTTGGTACAACTTCGCACAACACACGCCCTCCCCCAACTTTGGACCGCGCCCATCAGACGTGCGTCCTGACTTGATGGTGATCCATTCCATCAGCTTGCCACCCGGTCAATACGGTGGTCCAGAAGTAGCCGCCCTCTTCACCAACACCTTGGATTGGGACGCGCACCCTTACTTTGAAAAGATTCGAGGCATGGAAGTGTCGGCGCATTTTTTCATCCGCCGTGACGGTGCCTTGATTCAGTTTGTCAGTTGCGACGACCGAGCTTGGCATGCGGGCAAGTCGCAGTATTTGGGGCGTGACAACTGCAACGACCATGCCATTGGCATTGAGTTAGAAGGTTTGGAAGGCCAAACGTTTGAGCCCGAGCAATACGACACGCTCAGCAGCCTGTGTGCGGCGATTGCCCAACACTACCCCGCACGACACATAGCAGGTCATGAACACATTGCGCCCGGACGCAAACAAGACCCAGGTTCAGGCTTTGATTGGCCACTTTTGCGCCGAAGTTTGGGCTGGAAAGCACAATTTTTTCCGAAAAATATTTTTCTTTAGTCAGATCCTAAAAAAATATCAGAGCGCTTTAAGTTGCACAGAGTTTGTGCACCCACCCAGCAACTTAAGACAGCATGGGCATTCGCAGCCCAAAGGATCTCAAAAGCCGCTTGAGATCAAGATATTTTCTAAAAATCCCCATCGATATTGGCCCCACGCAGCATGCTCAGATGCCCCATGGATGGGCATGAATTTTCATACAATAAAAATGAATACCAATACATACAAAAACACTACCGGTAGTGTTTAGACGCAGCACCAAACACCAGATATAGTGTGTGGTGTTGGCACAGAGGTCTCATCAAAAGACACTGTGCAGCAGGTTTTGAATGCGCGACACAGCTCGCCCCAAGACCCACGCCACTGAACCCCAAGCAAGGAAGAACAACGATATGCAAACAGCAGAACACACCCCCACCGGGGCCGCTACGCAACACGCTCCCATGGCGCAAGATCGCGCCGTGACCGACACCCACAACAGCTTGAATCACTACCAAATCATCCGTCGCAATGGCGCCGTGGTGCCTTTTGAGCCGGCCAAGATTGCCGTGGCGATGATGAAAGCGTTCTTGGCGGTGCACGGCACACAAGGCGCCGCCTCTGCCAGCGTGCGCGAAACCGTCGATGTCTTGACCCAAAACGTGGTGCGCGCCTTGATGCGCTCACGCCCAGGCGGCGGCACCTTCCACATTGAAGACGTGCAAGACCAAGCTGAATTGGGTTTGATGCGCGGTGGCCACCACGAAATCGCGCGTGCCTACGTGCTCTACCGCGAGCGCCGCACACAAGAGCGTGCGCACACCAAAGAACAAGCCGCACCGGCAACCCCTGAACTGCATGTGATCGATGACGGTCAACGCGTGCCGTTGGATGTGCCACACCTGCAACGCCTGATCAACGACGCCTGCGCGGGCTTGGGTGCTGACGTCAAACCCGCACCGATCTTGGCCGAGACCATGCGCAACCTGTACGACGGCGTGCCCATGGACGAGGTCTACAAAGCAGCGATTTTGGCCACACGTACCCTGATCGAAAAAGACCCTGACTACACCTACGCCACCGCACGCTTGCTGATGCACACCATCGCCAAAGAAGTGTTGGGCAAAGAAGTGCTGCACGCCGACATGGGCCAACACTACGCCGAATACTTCCCACAGTTCATCAAAAAAGGTGTCGAGAACGACTTGCTCGACGACAAGATGCTGCAGTTCGACTTGGAGCGCTTGGGTCAAGCCCTCAAAGCCGACCGCGATTTGCAATTCGATTACCTCGGCCTGCAAACGCTGTATGACCGCTACTTTTTGCACGTGCGCAAAACACGCATCGAACTGCCACAAGCTTTCTTCATGCGCGTGGCCATGGGCCTGTCGCTCAACGAAATCGACCGCGAAGCCCGCGCGATTGAGTTCTACGAAGTGCTGTCATCGTTTGACTTCATGTCGAGCACACCCACGTTGTTCAACAGCGGCACCTTGCGTTCACAGCTCTCCAGCTGCTACTTGTCCACCGTGCCTGACCACTTGGACGGCATTTACGAGTTGATCAAAGAAAACGCCTTGCTCTCTAAATTTGCGGGCGGCTTGGGCAACGACTGGACCCGCGTGCGCGCTTTGGGCAGCCACATCAAGGGCACCAATGGCGAATCACAAGGCGTGGTGCCATTCTTGAAGGTCGTCAACGACACCGCTGTGGCGGTGAACCAAGGCGGCAAGCGCAAAGGCGCTGTGTGTACCTACCTCGAAACATGGCACTTGGACATCGAAGAGTTCTTAGAACTGCGCAAGAACACCGGTGACGACCGTCGCCGTACGCACGACATGAACACCGCCAACTGGATCCCTGACTTGTTCATGCGTCGCGTGATGGAAAAAGGCGAGTGGACCTTGTTCTCGCCTTCTGACGTGCCTGATTTGCACGATTTGTTCGGTGCGGCCTTCGAAAAAGCCTATGTAGCCTACGAAGACAAAGCCAAGCGCGGCGAAATCAAGCCCAGCAAAACCGTGCAAGCCACCGACATGTGGCGCAAGATGCTGACCATGCTGTTTGAAACAGGCCACCCATGGATCACCTTCAAAGACCCATGCAACGTGCGCTCACCTCAGCAACACGTCGGCGTGGTGCACTCGTCCAACCTGTGTACCGAAATCACGCTGAACACCAGCGACACCGAAACTGCGGTGTGTAACCTGGGCTCGGTCAACTTGTCGCGTCACTTGAAAGACGGGGCCAATGGCAAAGAGCTCGACCACGACAAACTCAAGCGCACCATCACCGTGGCGATGCGCATGCTCGACAACGTGATCGACATCAACTACTACGCCGTCAAAAAAGCGCGTGACTCGAACCTGCGTCACCGCCCTGTGGGCATGGGCATCATGTCGTTCCAAGACAGCTTGTACGCCATGCGTGTGCCCTATGCGTCGCAAGAGGCCGTCGAATTTGCGGACCGCTCGATGGAAGCTGTTTGCTATTACGCCTACTGGGCGTCCAGCGAATTGGCCAAAGAACGTGGCAAATACGCCAGCTACAAAGGCTCGCTGTGGGACAAAGGCATCTTGCCTCTGGACTCCATCGACTTGCTCACCGAAGCCCGCGGTGGCTACTTGGAGATGGACCGCTCCAAGACCATGGACTGGGACGCACTGCGTGCCAAGATCGCCCAAGACGGCATGCGCAACTCCAACTGCGTGGCCATCGCGCCCACCGCCACCATCTCCAACATCATTGGCGTGGACGCCTCGATCGAACCCTGCTTTGGCAACTTGTCCGTCAAGTCCAACCTGTCTGGCGAATTCACTGTCATCAACAGCTACTTGGTGCGTGACTTAAAGCGTCTGGGTTTGTGGGACGACGTGATGGTCATGGACCTGAAGCACTTCGACGGCTCACTGCGCCCCATCGACCGCGTGCCACAAGAGATCAAAGCCTTGTACGCCACGGCATTCGAAGTGGAACCCACTTGGTTGGTCGAAGCTGCGTCACGTCGCCAAAAGTGGATTGACCAAGCGCAATCGCTCAACATCTACATGGCGGGCGCGTCGGGCAAAAAGCTCGACGAGACCTACAAGCTCGCTTGGTTGCGTGGCTTGAAAACTACTTACTACCTCCGCACCTCCAGCGCGCAACAAGTTGAGAAATCAACTGTACAAGCCGGCTCACACAACGCTGTGTCTTCGGGCCCAGCAGCAGGTGGCATGAGTGCACTCGAAGCAGCTGCCGCTGCAGCGCAAGCGCAGATGAATGCCATCCCCGCCACTGACATCAAGTTCTGCGGTGTGGATGATCCCACCTGCGAGTCCTGTCAGTAATTTGCAATTGCACAACAAAAATTTGCAAGGAAGTGCGTGATCGCTTTGCGATTCACTTTCTTGCATCCATAATTCACACATTGGATAAATACATATGTTGACCTGGGACGAAGAAGTCAAGCCCTCATCGCCATCACCTCTTACAAGCGGCACCTCCAGCCGCCCGATGGATCTCCCACCTCTTTCGACAACGCCTGCTTCGCAGCCTGTTGACGCGCGCGCCTCTGCAACCTCATCAACATCAAGCGCCAGCCGCCGTGTGACGGCTGCAGACAAGCGCATCATCAACGGCCAAACCGACGTCAACCAGTTGGTGCCGTTCAAATATAAATGGGCTTGGGAAAAATACCTCGCCACTTGCGCCAACCACTGGATGCCGCAAGAAGTGAACATGACGCGTGACATCGCCTTGTGGAAAGACCCCAACGGTTTGACCGATGACGAGCGCCGTTTGATCATGCGCAACCTCGGCTTCTTTGTGACGGCCGATTCGTTGGCCGCCAACAACATCGTGTTGGGCACCTACCGCCACATCACGGCGCCTGAGTGCCGTCAGTTCTTGCTGCGTCAAGCGTTTGAAGAAGCGATCCACACACACGCCTACCAATACATCGTCGAGTCTTTGGGCTTGGATGAGGGCGAGATCTTCAACGCATACCACGAAGTCAAATCCATCCGCGACAAAGACGAGTTCTTGATTCCGTTTATCGACGCGATCATGGACCCCAACTTCCACACTGGCACACCTCAAACCGATCAAACCCTGTTGAAGTCGTTGATCGTGTTTGCTTGCTTGATGGAAGGCTTGTTCTTCTATGTGGGCTTCACACAAATCTTGGCCTTGGGGCGTCAAAACAAGATGACAGGCGCTGCTGAGCAGTACCAATACATCTTGCGTGATGAGTCCATGCACTGCAACTTTGGCATCGACTTGATCAACCAGATCAAACTCGAAAACCCACACCTGTGGACAGCAGAGTTCAAAGCCGAAATCAACGCTTTGTTCATGCAAGCCGTCGAACTCGAATACCGCTATGCCGAAGACACCATGCCACGTGGCGTGTTGGGCTTGAATGCATCCATGTTCAAAGGTTATTTGCGCTACATCGCCAACCGCCGCGCCACGCAAATCGGTTTGGAAGCGCTGTTCCCCAACGAGGAAAATCCTTTCCCTTGGATGAGCGAGATGATTGACCTGAAAAAAGAACGCAACTTCTTCGAAACCCGTGTGATTGAGTACCAATCGGGTGGTGCTTTGTCTTGGGACTAAGTTGATTCACGATACACATGTCACCTAATTTGTCTGCCACAGCTAAAAACGTCCGTGATCGAGACGTTGTGGTGGATACACCGTGTTCATGGGGTTGGACCCGGGTCCAGCGCCATGAATCGCTTTGCACACTAAAACAAGTGCGAAGTGTTTTCACCCAATGATCTAAATCCGATCTAGGAGAACATAAATGGCAACTGCAAAAAAACCGGCCGCTAAAAAGGCCCCCGCAAAGAAAGCTGTTGTGGCCAAAAAGCCCGCAGCTAAAAAAGTAGCCGTCGCTAAACCAGCGGCTAAAAAAGCTGTCGCTGCTAAAAAGCCAGCGGCTAAGAAAGTTGCTGCCGCTAAGCCAGCAGCTAAAAAAGCTGTCGCCGCTAAAAAGCCAGTCGCTAAGAAAGTTGCTGCCGCTAAGCCAGCAGCCAAAAAAGCTGTCGCCGCTAAAAAGCCAGTCGCTAAGAAAGTTGCTGCCGCTAAGCCAGTAGCCAAAAAAGCCGCTGCCAAGCCAGCCGCTAAAAAAGCTGCTGCTAAACCAGTCGCCAAAAAAGCTGTTGCTGCTAAAAAGCCAGTCGCTAAAAAAGCTGCTGCCAAGCCAGTCGCTAAGCCTGCAGCGAAAAAAGTAGCCAAAGCTGCTGTCGCTAAAAAGCCTGCAGCTAAAAAACCAGCCGCGAAGAAAGCCGCTAAAAAACCTGCTCCCAAGAAAGCTGCGAAAGCAGCCGCTGCGCAGACCACGCTGAACCCGCAAGCTGCTTGGCCATTTCCAACAGCCAGCAAGCCCTGATCATTCAGATCCGTGGCGACGGTTTACCGTCAGCTCAAGCCCGAAACCGAAAGGTCTCGGGCTTTTTCTTATGGAGCTTTTGTCGATGACCATCCCTGATGTTTCTTACCTGCGACGCGAAAAAGCGGGCGATGTGATCGTGGACATTCATGTCATTCCCAACGCATCGCGTACACAGGCCGATGGCGTGCACGATGGCGCCTTGCGCGTACGTCTGCATGCACCGCCCGTGGATGGCAAAGCCAACTTGGCACTCGCGGCATGGCTGGCAGACACTTTAGACATCGCCAAGCGACATGTAGAACTCGTGCGCGGGCAAACTTCTAAACGCAAACAATTGCGCGTCACGGCAGCCGCATGCGAGACGGCGAAATGGACAGCGCTGACGCTTGAACAGCGTTGATTAAGCGGAAATCAGCTCAGTCACGCTGTAATTCTGTGGCCCACGTTGGGCAATTTTCAAAGCACCGACTTGGTTACCCAAAGCTGCACATTGAGCCAACGACCAGCCCTGCTCCAAACCAAACAACAAAGCACCTCGCCAAGCATCGCCGCAACCAGTCGGGTCAACCACCTCAAGCGCCTTGACAGGCGGAACGACGGTCTTCTCGCCCGCCACCCAAACCTCGCAACCCTGCGCGCCTAGGGTCACCACCAAACCGTCCACACGGCGTGAAATGTCAGCATGGCTCAAGCCTGTGCGGTCGCTGAGCATCTTGCCTTCGTAGTCATTCACGGTGACCCACGTCGCTTGATCGATGAAGCGCGCAAGCGCATCGCCATCGAACATCGGCAAGCCTTGGCCTGGATCAAATACGAAGGGAATGTCTGCGGCGTTGAACTGCTCTGCGTGCTGCAGCATGGCATCTCGGCCATCTGGGGAAATGATGCCCAACTTGATGTCCGCACGTTTTTCAATGCGCAGGCTGTGCGCCTGCATCATGGCACCTGGGTGAAATGCCGTGATTTGGTTGTTGTCCCGATCGGTCATGATCATGGCCTGTGCGGTGTAAGTGTCTTCCACTTGACGCACAAACTCGGTCGAAATACCCAGACTGCTCAATCGCTTCAAATAATCAGCACCGTCAGAACCCAGCGTTGCCATGGGCAAAGGCTGTCCGCCCAACATTTTCAAGCTGTAAGCGATGTTGCCAGCGCAGCCCCCAAAGTCACGGCGCAAGGCGGGCACCAAAAATGACACGTTCAAAATGTGCAATTGATCGGGCAAGATTTGCTCAGCAAATCGCCCCTCAAAGGTCATGATGGAATCAAAGGCCAATGAGCCGCAAATCAACGAAGCCATAAAAACTTTCTTAAGGGTAGAAGACCAAGGCACGAAAGCCTGTGATGCGCTGACTGGCAGCGGCTTCTAAATCAAAATTAACGCGCGTGCGCGCCTCTCGCAGCGCCAGCAGGTGATCATCCAAACCCAACTCTTCTGGCGTGAACACACGGCGCACCACCACTTGGTCTTGCAAGTCCAGCAAACTGAGCTCTAAAGCAGGCGTAGCGACGGGGTAATGCTCTGTGTTTTTCAAACGCAGCTGCACCATATAACCACCCGCAGGGGCCTCACTGAAGCTGCTGTTTTCAATCAGTACGGCATCCAACTCGCGTGGCCACGTGACTTCGCAGGCAAAGGGTTCGCAAAGGGCTTGCAACGCAGGACGCAATGCGGGGACTTGGGCAAACACCACATGACGCCCCACCCATAACGCTTGCACCATCAACAGCAGCAACAAGATGACACTGAGAAGAATCCAAACACCACGATGAGAACGCGCTGGAGACGCCGCTAGGGACGCCGCTGGGGAATCAAATGACACAGCGGTCGTCGAAAGCGCTGGCGACAGATCAAGTTCCGCCAGCATTGCCGCCAGTGACGCCGTGTCACTGAGTGCGACGGGTGGCGTCAAATTCGCCAAAGCTTCAAACACGCATGTACAACGACCACACCGCACCCAACCATTGGCCAACTTGAGCTGGTCAGGTGTCACTTTGAAAGAAGTGGCACAGGTGGGGCAGTAGGTGACGTCCATCAGAGTTGCGCGGTCATCAAAATCCAACCGTCTTCTTGGTCACTGACTTGCAATGCGCAATACGGTGCGTACGCGTCTTTCAGCTCTTGCGCTTGACGCTCCAAGATGCCTGCCAACACCAAATGGCCACCAGCGGCCACATGCTTGCACAACAGCGGTGCCAGCACTTTCAGCGGCGTGGCCAAGATGTTGGCCAACACGGTTTGGTACACGCCCGATGCTTGATCGGGCAAGCCCGCATTCAGACGCACGTTGTTCGCATCGGCATTCAACGTGGTAGCTGTCACGGCCGCATCGTCGATGTCCACCGCATCGACCAACGTCGCGCCATGCAACGCTGCGCCAATCGCCAAAATACCCGAACCACAACCGTAGTCGAGCACACGCTGTTGGGTCACATCGTGGGTGGCAATCCAGCGCAAACACATGCGCGTGGTCGGATGGGTGCCGGTGCCAAATGCCAAACCGGGGTCAAGGCGAATGACTTTCTTGGCTTGCGCGGGTGGCTCATGCCACGTCGGCACAATCCAAAATTCAGGCGTGATGTCCACAGGCGCAAATTGCGACTGCGTCAAACGCACCCAATCTTGATCCGCCACCGCTTGAATGCCCAACACTTCAGAGCCGGCAAAGAAGTCTTGCAACGCCAACAAACGCGCAGCGTCTTGCGCGACCGTTTGTTCAGCAAACAAGGCCACGATGCGCGAACGCTTCCAGCCACCTTTGGGTGGTGGCATGCCGGGCTCGCCAAACAAAGCTTGCTCGGCATCGGTTTGTGCATCGGCGTCTTCCACCGACACGCTCAACGCATCCAAGGCGTCCAGCGCATCGCTGATGGCTTCCACACCCTCTTCAGGGCACATCAGTCGCAGTTCAAACATCAACGCTTGTGAGCGGCGAGCCACTCTTCCAAGTAGTGAATGTTCGTACCGCCCGCCATGAACTTGGCGTCCACCATCAACTCGCGGTGCAGCGGGATGTTGGTGTTGATGCCTTCAACCAAGGTCTCGTTCAAAGCCGTACGCATGCGTGCCAAAGCTTCGTCACGGGTGTCACCGTGCACGATGATCTTGCCGATCATTGAGTCGTAGTTTGGCGGCACGTAGTAGTTGGTATAGATGTGCGAGTCCACGCGCACGCCAGGACCACCGGGCGCGTGCCACATGGTGATGCGGCCAGGCGACGGGATGAACTTGAACGGATCTTCCGCGTTGATGCGGCACTCGATCGAATGACCGCGCACATGAATGTCGCGTTGCGTGAACGGCAACTTCAAACCTGCGGCCACCATGATTTGTGTTTTCACGATGTCCACGCCGGTGATGTACTCGGTCACGGGATGCTCCACCTGAACGCGGGTGTTCATCTCAATGAAATAGAACTCGCCGTTTTCAAACAAGAACTCGAAGGTGCCCGCGCCGCGGTAACCAATCTTTTTACAAGCCGCTGCGCAACGCTCGCCAATCTTCTCAATCAGCTTGCGGGGAATGCCAGGTGCAGGCGCTTCCTCGATCACTTTTTGGTGACGACGTTGCATCGAACAATCGCGCTCGCCCAAATAGACGGCATTCTTGAACTTGTCGGCCAAAATTTGAATTTCGATGTGACGTGGGTTTTGGAGGAACTTCTCCATGTACACCGCTGGGTTGCCGAAGGCTGTCCCAGCTTCGGCCTTGGTCATCGCCACAGCGTTGATCAAAGCCGCTTCGGTGTGCACCACGCGCATGCCACGACCACCGCCACCGCCCGCGGCTTTGATGATCACGGGATAGCCCACGCTCTTGGCAATGCGACGGATTTGGGCAGGATCATCAGGCAACTCGCCTTCCGAACCCGGCACGCAAGGCACGCCGGCACGGATCATGGCTTGCTTGGCCGACACCTTGTCGCCCATGATGCGGATCGACTCAGCGGTGGGGCCAATGAATTGGAAACCGCTCTTCTCGACGCGCTCTGCAAAGTCTGCGTTTTCGCTCAAAAAGCCGTAGCCAGGGTGAATCGCTTCAGCGTCGGTCACCTCAGCCGCCGCAATGATGGCGGGCATGTTGAGGTAGCTCTGAGCCGATGCCGCAGGGCCAATACACACAGCTTCGTCGGCCAACTTGACATATTTCGCGTCACGGTCAGCCTCGGAGTACACCATCACCGCTTTCACACCCAGCTCGCGACAGGCGCGCTGAATGCGAAGGGCAATCTCGCCACGGTTGGCGATCAGAATTTTCTTGAACATGGCGTGAACCCCTTATTCAATGATGAACAAGGGCGCGCCGTATTCAACTGCCTGACCGTTCTCGGCCAAGATTTGGGTGATCGTGCCTGCCTTGTCAGCTTCGATCTCGTTCAAGATCTTCATCGCTTCGATGATGCAGATGGTGTCGCCTTGTTTGACTTGGCTGCCAATTTCCACAAACGACTTAGCACCGGGGCTGGACGAGCGGTAGAACGTGCCCACCATGGGTGACTTCACCGTGTGACCTGCGGGCACAGCTTCAACCACCGCGACCACTGGCGCAGGCGCTGCAGCAACGGGGGCAGGTGCGGCTGCGGCGGGTGCTGCCATCATTTGCGTGACCATCGCCACAGGCGCTGGTGCACTCTTGACGATGCGGACCTTGCCTTCAGCCTCTGTAATTTCGAGTTCAGACACATTGGAATCGGAGACCAGGTCAATCAACGTCTTGAGTTTTCGCAAATCCATAACTACACCTTATTTGTTGTAAATAAGGTGCTAATTTACACCAAATCGTGAACCGCTCTCAAAATCTAGGCTTATAAAACCCAGTTATTTACTTCATCTTCTGACAATTTTCCCAATTTACGCTGTTTCAATTGCCCGTGCGCATTTAAAACGACCGTGAACGGCAGCCCACCTTGGCTGTTTCCGAGCACTTTGCCAAGCTCCGTGCCATTCAAACCCGCCAAACCGACGGGATAAGACACCGCATGTTGAGCCAAAAATTGCCTCACACGACTGGGTTGATCAATCGCCAAGCCTAAAACTTGCCAACCTTTTGCTGAATTTTGACGGTAAAAGGCATCGATTAACGGCATTTCTTCGACACAGGGGGCGCACCAAGTGGCCCAGAAGTTCAGCACCAAGGGCTTGCCTTGAAAATCAGCCAGTCGCAACACCTCTCCCGTTGGCGACTCAAACTCAGAGGCCCAAAGGGTCGACAAAGCCTCACTTGGCATGTCTGTCAGCGCATGACGCCGCCATGCCACACCAGCCCCCGCTAACCCTGCCACCGCAGCCACACCGGCGTACAGCCAATGGCGACGTGTTGCTGATATCGTCATGCTTCTTCCTTCATCATTCGTTCTAAGGCCGTCAAATTTCCACGCTGGGTTCGACCTTGGGCATCGGGTTTTAAAGCACCACGCAGATCATCGTGGTCATAAATCATCAAATGAACCACCGCTTTCTGCGTCAAGCCTGGACAAGCACAGACCATACTCAGGGCATCCACAGCCTCGCCATGAAAGCCCTGAACCGTACTCACTTCGTAGCGCACTTGGTGGTCAATCAGCTTAATCTCTGCCGATTTGGGGTCATCACAAAACAACTGCAGGTAAATATCAGACAAAGCGGTCGCGGTACCGCGCCACACTGCACCGCTCAAATGGGGCCGAAACTCAACCAAACGACTCATCCACACCGCAGCCAACTGACGCAAGGCCAGCAATTCAGCAGGCTGCGTGTCCGCACAAAACAAGTCGATGTACTCACGCACCGCATCTTCCACTTGGTCGTTGTTTGGCAATGGCGCACGGCCGTTCAAGCCCAGCTGTTTCACCGCGCGACGTTTGGCAGCGCCGTACTCCAAGCCTTCTTCCACCACCATGCGTGCTGCCGTGGCTGCAATTTCTTCTTGAACCGTATTCATAGATAGCGATTGTCGCGCCAAGCCGCGCGAGACAACATCAAGGGCGATGGGAACACCCACCTAAAATCAGGGCATGCACATACATATTTTGGGAATTTGCGGCACGTTCATGGGTGGACTGGCTGCGTTGGCACGTGAAGCGGGCCATCAAGTCACCGGTTGCGATGCGGGCGTCTACCCGCCCATGAGCGACCAACTACGAGCCTTGGGCATTGAACTGATCGAAGGCTTTGAGGCCGACCAAATGCGCCTTAACCCCGATGTGTATGTGATTGGCAACGTGGTCTCCCGTGCCCGCTTGGCCGACGGCTCACCGAAATTTCCGCTGATGGAAGCCATTTTGGAAAGCGGCGCCACCTACACCAGCGGCCCGCAATGGTTGGCCGAACATGTGTTGCACCACCCCAGCCAGCCTCGCCACGTGTTAGCGGTTGCAGGCACGCACGGCAAAACCACGACCACCTCCATGCTGGCTTGGATTCTTCAAGCAGCAGGCTTGGAGCCTGGTTTTTTAGTCGGTGGCGTGCCCATGAACTTTGGCGTGTCAGCACGTTTGGGACGTTTGAGCTCCGAAGCCGACGTGGCAGCCCACAAACGCACGCCTTTCGTGATTGAAGCCGACGAATACGACACGGCCTTCTTCGACAAGCGCAGCAAATTCGTGCATTACCACCCGCGCACGGCCATCTTGAACAACCTTGAGTTTGACCACGCCGACATCTTCGACAACCTTGCCGCCATCGAGCGCCAGTTCCACCACTTGGTGCGCACCGTGCCCGGCAGCGGCCGTGTGGTGGTGAATGCGGACGAAGACAGCTTGCAACGTGTGTTGGACCAAGGCTGCTGGAGCTGCGTGGCTAAGTTTGGCGTGAGCGCCAACGCACAAGGACCAGACGGCTGGTCGGTGCAAGGTGAGCCCGACAATTTTGCCGTGCTGCATCAAGGCCAAGAAGTAGGTCGCGTGCGATGGGGCATAACAGGCGTCCACAACCAACTCAACGCCTTGGCTGCCATTGCCGCCGCTGAGCACTTGGGCGTGCCCCCCGCGCAAGCGGCCGCGTCTTTGACTGAGTTTCAAAACGTGCGCCGCCGCATGGAAGTGCGTGGCACCGTTGTGCGGGTGGGTGGCGACATCAACGTTTACGACGACTTTGCCCATCACCCCACCGCCATTCGCACCACCGTCGACGGCCTGCGCCGCAAAGTAGGCCCCAACGCGCGCATCTTGGCCGTGTTTGAGCCGCGCAGCAACACCATGAAGCTGGGCACGATGAAGTCACAACTGCCGTGGAGTTTGGAAGACGCGGACCTCGCGTTTTGCCATTCAGGGGGTCTGGACTGGGACGCCACGGAGGCTTTGGCACCGATGGGTGCGCGCGCTTGTGTCGCAGGCTCGGTCGATGCGGTCATTGCCCAAGTGGTCGCCGCCGCCCAAGCCGGCGACCATGTGCTGTGCATGAGCAATGGCGGGTTTGGTGGCATTCACGCCAAGCTGCTTGCAGCCTTGGCGTGATCCCACACGCGCGTCGCGTTAAGAACGCTTGCGACGCGCGGCCACAGCGTCAGACAAAACGTCCAACGCAGCCACCGAGTCATCCCAATCCAAGCACGCATCGGTGATGCTCTTGCCATATTCCAGCTTGGACACATCGTCTTTGCCTGGGGTGAACTTCTGCGCACCGCCGTGAATGTGGCTTTCAATCATCACGCCAAACACTTGGTGTGAACCACCCGTGATTTGCTCGGCAATATCCTTTGCCACGACCAACTGACGCTCGTGCTGCTTGCTGCTGTTGGCATGGCTGCAATCCACCATCAAGGTCGCTGGCAACTTGGCTTTGGCCAACTCTTCGCAAGCAGCGGTCACGCTGGCTGCGTCGTAGTTAGGCGTTTTGCCACCGCGCAAGATGACGTGGCAGTCTTTGTTGCCCTTGGTTTGCACAATCGCCACTTGGCCATTTTTGTGAATCGACAAAAAGTGGTGCGCGCCCGCTGCTGCTTGAATCGCGTCGGTGGCAATTTTGATGTTGCCGTCGGTCCCGTTTTTGAAACCGATCGGGGCAGAAATACCCGAAGCCAACTCGCGGTGCACTTGGCTCTCGGTCGTGCGCGCCCCAATCGCGCCCCACGAAATCAAGTCGCCAATGTATTGCGGGCTGATCGCATCCAAGAATTCGCTGCCAGCGGGCAGACCCAAGCGGTTGATCTCGATCAGCAGCTGGCGTGCAATGCGCAAGCCTTCGTCGATGCGGAAACTCTCGTCCAAGTACGGGTCGTTGATCAATCCCTTCCAGCCCACTGTGGTGCGTGGTTTTTCGAAGTACACGCGCATCACGATTTCCAAGGTGTCAGCGTACTTGTCGCGCAGCGGTTGCAAGCGGCGTGCGTAGTCAATCGCGGCAGCGGGGTCGTGGATGGAGCATGGGCCAATCACCACCAACAAACGGTCATCCTTGCCGTTCATGATGTGGTGGATGGTCTTGCGAGTGTGCGTGATGAGCTTCTCGACCGGTGTGTCTTGGATCGGGAAGAAGCGAATCAAATGTTCGGGAGGAGGCAGCACGGTGATGTCCTTGATACGTTGATCGTCGGTTTGACTGGTGTTTTCAACGTGGCTTGGATAACTTGTGTGGGTTTTCATGATCTCGTCCTGAAGTTTGAAAAAAGTGATTTAAAAATTTGGCAAAAAAAAACCGCCGGGAGTCCGGCGGTTGGTTTGGGAGTTCAGAGCGTTTGGGCTACGTTCAGATCTCTCGACCGCCGTGGGGGCGTGAGATAAAAAAGTAAGCAAAATAAAAACGGGCTGAAGTCATGAATCGGAATGTAGCACAGGGATTCTGGCAGTTTGCTGACAAATCACTGGGGTTTACACGCAACGCCTGAGTCGGGTGCTGCGCATCACACGGGGGTTAAGCCGTTCCACCCACCGTCAAACCATCAATGCGCAAGGTCGGCTGACCCACGCCCACGGGCACGCTTTGGCCTTCTTTACCGCAGGTGCCAACGCCCGTGTCGAGCGCCATGTCGTTGCCAATCAAGCTCACGCGCGTCAAGGCATCTGGGCCATTGCCCACCAAGGTGGCGCCTTTGACAGGGTATTGAATCTTGCCGTTTTCTACCCAAAACGCTTGGCTGGTCGAAAACACAAACTTGCCCGACGTGATGTCCACCTGACCGCCACCAAAGTTCACCGCGTACAAGCCCTTCTTCAAGCTCGACACAATTTCTTCAGGCGACTTGTCACCGCCCAACATGTACGTGTTCGTCATGCGTGGCATCGGCACATGCGCGTAGCTCTCGCGGCGGCCATTGCCTGTGGGCTTGACACCCATCAAACGCGCATTCATGGCGTCTTGGATGTAGCCCTTCAAGATGCCATCTTCGATCAACACATTGCGTTGGCTGGCATTGCCTTCGTCATCCACGTTAAGCGAGCCACGGCGGTCTGGCAAGGTGCCATCGTCGAGCACGGTCACGCCTTTGGCGGCCACGCGTTGGCCAATGCGACCACTGAAAGCGCTGGAGCCTTTGCGGTTGAAATCACCTTCCAAACCGTGACCGATCGCTTCGTGCAGCAAGATGCCTGGCCAACCTGGGCCCAACACCACGCTCATTTCACCGGCCGGTGCTGGGCGTGCTTCCAAGTTGGTCAGCGCGCATTTGACGGCTTCGTCCACATAGCTTTGCACCAGCGCATCGTCGAAATGCGTCAAACCAAAGCGCCCGCCGCCGCCGCCCGATCCTGTTTCACGGCGCCCGTTTTGCTCGGCAATCACCGACACACTCAGGCGCACCAAAGGGCGCACATCGGCGGCCAAAGTGCCATCCGCGCGCACCACCATCACCACGTCGTACTCGCTGGCCAAACCGGCCATGACTTGAATGATGCGAGGGTCTTTGGCGCGTGCCATTTGCTCCACGCGCCCCAGCAAGGCCACTTTCTCGGTGCTGTCGAGCGAGGCAATCGGATCGAGGTCACGGTACAACGAACGGCTGGGCGCCACCTTGCGCGACGGCACCTTGACGCGCCCGCTTTTCGAGGCCGCACCGATGGTGCGTACCGTGCGAGCCGCGTCGAGCAACGAGGCTTCAGAAATATCGTCCGAATAGGCGAATGCTGTTTTTTCGCCACTCACCGCGCGAACGCCAACGCCTTGATCGATGCTGAACGAGCCAGTTTTGACAATGCCCTCTTCCAAACTCCAACCTTCGGAGCGGGTGTACTGAAAGTACAAATCAGCCTCATCCACTTGGTGGGCCTTGATTTCAGCCAAGGTACGCGCCAAGTGCGTCTCGTCCAAACCAAAAGGCTCCAACAACAGTTGACGGGCAACGCTCAAGCGTTCGAGGGTGGGTTCACGTGAAATCATGGGATGGATTGTAGAAGTCAAGCGTCAAGACTGCACCAGTTGCTTGGCTTTGGCCACAGACATCAAAATGCCAAGGCCAAGACCCAGCGTCACCATCGCGGTGCCGCCATAGCTGATGAAGGGTAAAGGCACGCCCACCACGGGCAAGATGCCGCTGACCATGCCCATGTTCACAAAGGCATAGATGAAAAAACTCAAGGTGATGCTGCCCGCCAAAAGCCGCGCAAACAAAGTGGGGCCTTCAACAGCGATGGCCAAGCCCCTGAACACCAAGAAGATGAAGCCCGCGATGAGCATCAAATTACCAAACAGGCCAAACTCTTCGCCAAACGCAGCGAACACAAAGTCGGTGGTGCGTTCGGGAATGAAATCGAGGTGGGTTTGGGTGCCTTGCATGAAGCCCTTGCCCCAGAAGCCGCCCGAGCCAATGGCGATCATGCCTTGGATGATGTGGAAGCCTTTGCCCAACGGGTCTCGCGAGGGGTCGAGCAGGGTACAGATGCGCTGCTGTTGGTAGTCGTGCAAGATGGGCCAGCGGAAACCGTCGGCGCACAACGTGGGCTCAAAAATTACCACCAAGGCAATGCCAATCAGGCCCAGCACGATGGGTGGCACGATCAAAAACCAACTCAAGCCGGCAAAGAAGATCACCGCGACCCCCGCAGACAAAACCAAAATGGATGTGCCCAAGTCAGGCTGACGCATGATCAAACCCACAGGCACCAACAACAGCAGGCCCGCCACCAAAAAGTCGAGTGGACGCAATTGACCTTCGCGCTTTTGGAACCACCACGCCAACATCAACGGCATGGCAATTTTCATGATCTCGCTGGGTTGAATCACCACACCGATGTTCAGCCAGCGACGTGCGCCCTTTTTGGTCAAGCCAAACAGCGCCACCGCCACCAACAAAGCCACCCCTACGGTGTACAAGGGCACCGCAAACGCCAGCAAACGTTGCGGTGGGATCTGGGCCACCACAAACATGATGAAGCCAGCGATCAACATGTTGCGACCGTGGTCAAAGAAACGCGCACCATTGGCAAAGCCGGACGAATACATGGTCAACAGGCCCGCACACGCCAGCAAAAAAACGCCAAACGCCAAAGGTCCGTCAAAGCCTCGCAGCAATGGCATCAAGCGTTGAAATGGGCTGGGTTTGTGGATCACAGTGGGCATAAGCTGGATTATCTCTTTTCGCCAGCGGCTGCTAGGATTTCTGCCATGCCTCAAACCCCAGCCCCCTTTGTTGCCGCGCAGACAAACGCCATCACACATCTGCTTTATTTGCACGGTTTTCGCTCCTCGCCACAGTCCACCAAAGCGCGTCACATGGCGGTGCTCATGGCCGAGCGCTTTCCGGCGGTGACGTGGTGGTGTCCGCAACTGCCGCCTTCCCCGCAAGCCGCAGCCGCCTTGATCGCTGAAGGCACCGCAGACTGGCCCATGCAAACCATGGCCGTGATGGGCTCGTCCTTGGGCGGGTATTACGCCACGTGGGTGGCCGCACAGCGCGGGTGCAAGGCGGTCTTGATCAACCCCGCCGTGTTCCCTGCCCGCGATTTGGCCAAGTACATCGGCGAGCAAACCGCTTGGCACAACCCCGACGAACGGTTTTACTTTGCGCCCGAGTTTGTGGACGAGTTGCGGGCGCTGGAACGCCCCGCCTTTCAACCAAGCCCAGATCAGCTGCTGGCCTTGATCGCCAAAGGCGACGAAGTGCTGGATTGGCGCGAAATGACCGCACGCTACGCCAACGCCCAGCAGGTGCTGATTGAAGGGGGCGACCACGCCCTGAGCGACTTCGACGCCCACCTTCCCCATGTGTTGGCATTTTTAGGTTTGGCGTGATCCCAGGCGAACCGCCAAGGCGATCATGGGACAATTGCGCCCATGTACGCATTGTTTGAAGACGCTGGTAAATTCCAGACGGGCCGCATCCTCTCCGAAGCTGAAAGCTCGGCCCAAATTGAGCTGGAATCCGGCAAACGGGTCAAGGTCAAAGCCGCCCATATCTTGATCAAGTTTGACAAGCCCTCACCCGCTGACTTGATGCGCGAGGCCCAAGCCGTGAGCGCCACCATTGAGCTCGACCTCGCGTGGGAGTTCGCCCCCGAAGACGAGTTCGGTTTTGCCGACTTGGCCCGCGAATACTTCAGCGCGCAAGCCACGCTGACCGAGCAAACCGCGGCCTTGCTGCGCTTGTTCGAAGCCCCCCACTATTTCCGCCGTGCTGGCAAAGGCCGTTTCAAAAAGGCTTCGGCCGACGTGATTCAGCAAGCCTTGGCAGGCATCGAAAAGAAGAAACAACTTCAGGCGCAAATTGAAGCTTGGGCAGCAGAACTGGCACAAGGCACTTGCCCCGCGCCCATTCAAACGCAGCTCTACAAAATTTTGTTCCGGCCCGACAAAAACGCGCCCGAGTACAAAGCCGTGGTCGACGCGGCCCGCGCCACCCAAACTGCGCCCTTGGCCTTGCTGCAACGCGCAGGCGCTATCACCTCGGCTTACCAGTTCCACTGGCAGCGGTTCTTGTTTGACAACTTCCCCAAAGGCACGGGCTTTCCCGCCTTGCAAGCGCCCGCCATTGCGGACGAATTGCCGCTGTCCACGGCTCAGGCTTACTCCATCGACGACTCGCAAACCACCGAGATCGACGATGCTTTGTCCGTCCAAGGTTTGGGCACAGGCACGGTCACGCTGGGCATTCACATTGCCGCACCGGCACTGGCCTTGAAGCCTGGCAGCCCGATTGACCAACTGGGCCGCAACCGCTTGTCCACCGTCTACATGCCCGGCTACAAAATCACCATGTTGCCCGACGATGTGGTGCAAACCTACACGCTGCAAGAGGGCCGCGACTGCCCTGCCGTGTCGCTGTACGTCACCTTTGACGAAGCCACCTTGGCCCAACAGAAAGCCGAAACCCGCGTGGAGCGCGTGACCATCGCCGCCAACTTGCGCCACGACCAACTCGACAGCATCGTCACCGAAGCTTGGCTCAAAGACAGCAGCTTCAGCCACGAAGCTGGCGTGCAAGAACCCGCCATGCCACGCGATCAGTTGGCCTTCTTGTTCCGCTTGGCCCAACACCTCAAAGCCCAACGCGAAGTGGTGCGCGGCAAGCCCGAAACCTTCAACCGTCCCGACTACAACTTCCGTTTGGTCGGCAACGAAGGCGCTGAGCCCCAAGGCTTCGAGCAAGTGCAAATCACCACCCGCCAACGCGGCGCACCGTTAGACCTGATGGTGGCCGAGGCCATGATTTTGGCCAACAGCACGTGGGGCAGCTGGATGGCCGACCTCGGCGTACCCGGCATTTACCGCAGCCAAGCCAGCTTGCTGCCCGGCGTCAAAGTGCGCATGGGCACCAAAGCTTTGCCCCACGCAGGCATTGGCGTGCCCAGCTACGCATGGAGCACCTCCCCCCTGCGCCGCTACACCGACTTGGTCAACCAATGGCAAATCATTGCCTGCGCCAAACACGGCAGCACCGCCGCTTTGGCCGCGCCGTTCAAGCCCAAAGACGCGGAGTTGTTCTCGATCATCTCGGCGTTTGATGGTGCCTACAGCGCTTACAACGGCTACCAAAACGGCATGGAACGCTTTTGGACCTTGCAGTACTTGAAACAAAACAACATCACCGAACTCACCGCCACGGTGTTCAAAACCTTCCCTGGTCACCCGCCCATGGCGCGTGCCGACACCCTGCCCTTGGTGTTCCCCGTCATGAGTGCAGGTGATGTGCCGCGCGGCGCGCGTCTGCAAGTGCGGTTGAGCGACATCGATGACATCACGCTCGACATCACTGGTCATCTCTTGAACGTACTGGACGCAGACGACCCCATGGGCACCGATGCCAGCGAAGCCCCCGAAGAGGACGACGACAACGCCGCCGGTCCACTCGCCATTGCCGTCGATGTCAACGAGGACCCAAACACGGAGGCCACCGTCTCGTGAAAGCCTTGACGCTGCTGCACACGTACTTGTCGCGCTGGACCACCTTGCAGGTGGCCCTGATACTGTCGTTGACCGTGCACGTCGCCATCTTGACGCTGCGCATTGCAGACCCTGAACGCTTTCAGCGCCTGTTTGACGACACGACCTTGGAAGTGATTTTGGTCAACACCCACGCCAAATCCGAGGCGCCCGACAAGGCCCAAGCCTTGGCGCAAACCCAACTGGCGGGCGGGGGTGAACTCAAAACCGGTCGCGCCGCTTCGCCCCTTGCCATGTCCAACGTCACCAACAGCGGCGACAGCGTGGCCAACGTACAGCGCCAAGTGGCGGGGTTGAAAAAAGAGCAATCCCTGTTGCTGGCCCAAGTCAAAGCCATGCTGGCCCAATTGCCGCCACCGCAGCCCAACAAGAGCCAAGCCGAGCGCGAAGAAATTGAGCAGCGACGTCGCCAAATGCTCAAACTGCTGGCCGAAATTGAACAACGCATCGAACAAGAAAATGCGCGTCCCACCAAGCATTACGTGAGCCCCGCCACCCGCGAAGTGGCTTACGCGCTGTATTACGACGCGCTCAAACGCAAGATTGAGGATCGAGGCACGCGCTACTTCCCAGAACGTGATGGCCACAAACTCTATGGCGAACTGACCATGCTCATCACGATCACACCCGATGGGCGCGTGCTCAAAACAGAGATCGTCCAAAGCTCGGGCCAAACCGACCTCGACCGTCGCGCACAAGCCATCGTCACCAGTGCAGGGCCGTTTGGTGAGTTCACCGACGAGATGCGCCAAAAAGCCGACCAGCTAGGCGTAATTTCGCGCTTCGTGTTTGGACGAGACAACGCTTTGCACACGCGCGGCGAAGCGCCTGTCAACTGAACGTGTGGCCTGCATGAACCTCTCTGGCCCACGTTTTCGTCCGCTGCTGAGCTGGCTGCTGCTGATCTTGACGGCTTGGGTTTGCTTGCAATTTTTCTTCCTCGCGCGCATCGCGGTGATGGCGCGTGTGGCGCCCGAGTCCACCGCGTTCGAGCGCTCGGAAGCGTGGCGCCTCGCCAACTCAAAAGACCAACTTCGCTGGCGACAAGACTGGGTGCCCTACAGCGCCATCTCCAACCATTTGAAACGCGCCGTCATTGCGTCGGAAGATGACATCTTTGCCCAACACGACGGTGTGCAGTGGGAGGCGATTGAAAAAGCTTGGGCTAAAAATGCCAAGGCTGAATTGCAAGCCAGCCGTGCCAACAAAACACGCCCCCCCAAAGTGGTGGGCGGGTCGACCATCACGCAGCAGTTGGCGAAAAACTTGTTTCTCTCTGGCGAACGCACCTTGGTGCGCAAAGGTCAAGAGTTTGTGCTGACCTTGATGCTAGAAGCTCTGTTGAACAAACCGCGTATTTTGGAGATTTACCTCAACCATGTGGAATGGGGCGAAGGTATTTTTGGCGCCGAGGCAGCCGCTCAGCATTACTTTGGCAAGCCAGCTTCACAACTCACGCCATGGGAAGCTGGGCGCTTGGCCGTGATGCTGCCACGCCCGAAGTACTACCAAAAGTTCCCGCAATCTGACTACTTGGCTGGTCGCACCGAAATCATCGTCTCGCGCATGAACAGCGCGCAGTTGCCTTAACCGCCATGCGTATTCTCGGCATCGATCCTGGCCTTCGTACCACCGGTTTTGGCGTGGTGGAAAAGCACGGCAACCAACTGCTGTACGTCGCCAGCGGCACCATCCGCACCAACAAAGAGGCCCAAGGGAATTTGCCTGAGCGCTTGAAGGTCTTGTTTGACGGCATCCATGAAGTGGTCGAGCGTTACAAACCCGACTGCTCGGCGGTTGAAATTGTGTTCGTCAACGTCAACCCACAAGCCACGTTGCTGCTGGGCCAAGCACGCGGCGCTTGCGTGACCGCCTTGGTCACGTGCGATTTACCTGTGGCCGAATACACCGCTTTGCAAATGAAGCAAGCGGTTGCCGGACACGGCATGGCGAAAAAAGAACAGGTGCAGGAAATGGTCAAACGCTTGCTCAACCTGCCCGGCCTGCCTGGCCCTGATGCGGCCGACGCGTTGGGCTTGGCCATCACACATGCCCACGCAGGACACGCCATGGCTCGCTTGGCAGCAGCGACCCCCTTGGATCGCAAAACCAGCGGCATGTACCGCGCAGGGCGTAGTCGCTAAATTTTTCGGTCGTGAATTACCAAGCAGGGGCGAGATGTGCCAAACCCTGTGGTGCTTTGCGCACATCGGCAAACGTCACGAGGTCGTACGCGTCTGGGCGGCTTAACAATTCGCGTAACAGCTTGTTGTTCATGGCGTGACCGGATCGAAACGCCACATACGACGCGAGCAAGGGTTTACCGATCAAATACAAATCGCCCATGGCATCGAGAATTTTGTGTTTCACAAACTCGTCGTCATAGCGCAATCCGTCGCTGTTCAAAACCTTGTAGTCATCCATCACGATGGCGTTGTCTAAGCCGCCACCTAACGCCAAGCCATTGGCACGCAGCATCTCCACATCGCGGGTGAAGCCAAAGGTGCGCGCGCGCGCGATGTCGCGGGTGTAGCTGTGGGTGTCGGTGTCAAACACCACGCTTTGCCCTGTGGAGTCAACCGCTGGGTGGTGAAAGTCAATTTCAAAACTGAGCTTGTAACCATGGTGTGGCTCTAAGCGCGCCCACTTCACGTTGTCGCCCTCGCCTTCGCGCACTTCCACCGTCTTGAGCACGCGAATGAAACGCTTGGGCGCGTCTTGCTCGACGATGCCCGCGCTTTGCAACAAAAACACAAACGACGACGCGGAGCCATCCAAGATGGGCACTTCTTCAGCGGTGATGTCGATGGTGAGGTTATCAATCCCCAAGCCAGCACAAGCCGACATCAAATGCTCGACGGTGAACACTTTGGCGCCGCCATTGGAAATGGTCGAAGCCAAGCGCGTGTCGGTCACGGCGGTCGCGCTGATCGGAATGTCGATCGGCTGCGGCAAATCCACCCGCCGGAAGACGATGCCCGTGTCGGGTTGCGCAGGCCGGAGGGTCAGCTCCACGCGTTGACCGCTGTGTAAGCCGACACCCACCGCTTTGGTGAGGGATTGAAGGGTTCTTTGTTTAAGCACGGATGAATTTTAATCAATCCCCTCTTTTCAGGGGATTGATCTGTTCAATCGTCGCGATCTAAATTCTTAGTCGGCTTGCTTGCGCAAGAAAGCTGGAATTTCGTAATCGTCCATGCCGCCGGAGGACAACGCGTCGACCTTGGCTGCCGCTTGGGTGCGGTTGGTGCGCCACACGCTAGGCACGGCCATGCTGTTGTAGTCAGGCTGTGCACGGGTAGTGCCCACGCCCAAACCAGACGCCAAGCCTGACAAACCCGCAGAAGCCGCGGCCATCAAGCCGGCAGGCGATGCGTTAGGGGCTTGGGTGGTGGGAAAGCTCATGCCGTCCGTACCTGTGCGCAACACTTGCAATTGAGGTGCAGCGCGACGGCCACCAGCCAAACCTGTGGCCACCACGGTCACGCGAATTTGGTCGCCCAAAGCTTCGTCGTAAGCCGTACCGTAAATGACGTGCGCGTCTGGCGAAGCGAACTTGCGAATCGTATTCATGGCTTCGCGCGACTCAGACATCTTCAAGCCCCCCTTCGCCGCGGTGATCAGCACCAACACGCCCTTGGCACCAGACATGTCCACGCCTTCGAGCAACGGACAAGCCACGGCTTGTTCAGCCGCAATGCGTGCACGGTCTGGACCATTGGCCACCGCCGTGCCCATCATGGCCTTGCCGGTTTCGCTCATCACGGTGCGCACGTCTTCAAAGTCGACGTTCACCAAAGCTTCCACGTTGATGATCTCGGCAATACCGCCGACCGAGTTTTTCAACACGTCGTTGGCAAAAGCAAACGCTTCGTCTTGGCTGGCATCGTCGCCCAACACGTCCATCAACTTGTCGTTCAACACCACGATCAAGGAGTCCACATTGGCTTCGAGTTCGGCCAAGCCAGCTTCGGCGTTGCCCATGCGGCGGTTGCCTTCAAACTCGAACGGCTTGGTGACCACGCCCACGGTCAAGATGCCCATTTCGCGTGCCACGCGTGCCACTACAGGCGCAGCGCCTGTGCCAGTACCGCCGCCCATACCGGCGGTCACGAACAGCATGTTGGTGCCTTCGAGCGCAGAGCGAATTTCATCGATAGCGGCTTCTGCTGCTTCACGGCCGCGCTCTGGCTTGCTGCCAGCGCCCAAGCCGCTTTCGCCGAGCTGGATCACTTTGTGGGCATTGCTCACGCGCAACGCTTGCGCATCGGTGTTCGCTGTGACGAACTCCACACCTTGCACGCCTGAGCGAATCATGTGCTCAACGGCGTTACCGCCGCCGCCGCCCACGCCAATCACTTTGATTTGGGTGCCTGAGTTGAATGTTTCTACTTCGATCATTTCGATGCTCATGATTTTTCTCCTATCGATCTAAAAATTTGCAGTTGCCTTGATTTCAAAAATTCTTGTGTGTTCATGCTGCGCCCTCAGGATGGAGGAGCAGTTGCAGCGCAGGGTCGCCATCGTCGACCGCTGAGCCGCCTCGGTGGCGGACTGCCACGCGCGAGATAAAGTTTGTGAAACGGAATCATGGTTAAAAATTCCCCACGATCCAGTCTTTGAACCGGTCCATCGCTGACTTGACCGATCCGCTCTTTTGCGACACTTTGAACCCGCGCAGACGCGCCATGCGCGCCTCTTCCAGCAAGCCCATCACCGTGGCAGAGCGTGGTTGCGACACCATGTCGGCCAAGGCGCTCTTGTAGTGCGGCACACCGCGACGCACAGGCTTCAAGAAAATATCTTCGCCCAGCTCCACCATGCCGGGCATCACCGCGCTGCCGCCGGTCAGCACAATGCCTGACGACAACACTTCTTCGTAGCCCGATTCGCGGATGACTTGTTGCACCAACGAAAAAATCTCTTCCACACGCGGCTCAATCACGCCAGCCAATGCTTGACGGCTGAGCATGCGCGGTGCGCGGTCACCCAAGCCTGGCACTTCGACTTGCACCTCTGGGTCAGCCAGCATCTGCTTGGCATAGCCCGATTCGATCTTGATTTCTTCCGCATCTTTGGTGGGCGTGCGCAAGGCCATCGCGATGTCGCTGGTGATCAAGTCACCCGCAATCGGAATCACGGCGGTGTGACGGATCGCACCGTTGGTAAAGATGGCCACGTCGGTGGTGCCTGCGCCAATGTCTACCAACGCCACGCCCAACTCGCGCTCGTCATCGGTCAACACCGACAAACTCGACGCCAAGGGGTTGAGCATCAACTGGTCCACATCCAAGCCGCAGCGACGCACGCACTTGATGATGTTTTCTGCCGCGCTTTGCGCGCCCGTGACGATGTGCACCTTGGCTTCCAAGCGAATGCCGCTCATGCCAATGGGCTCACGCACGTCTTGGCCGTCAATCACAAATTCTTGCGGCTGCACCAACAACAAACGTTGGTCAGTCGAGATGTTGATGGCCTTGGCCGTCTCCACCACACGCGCCACATCCGGCGCGGTGACTTCTTTGTCTTTCACCGCCACCATGCCGGTGGAGTTGATGCCGCGAATGTGGCTGCCCGTGATGCCGGTGTACACGCGCGTGATCTTGCAGTCAGCCATCAACTCGGCTTCTTTCAAGGCCTGCTGAATACTTTGCACCGTGGCATCGATGTTGACCACCACACCGCGCTTCAAACCGTTACTGGGCGACACACCCAAGCCTGCGAGCTTGAGCTCACCGCCAGGCAGAACTTCGGCGACCACGACCATGACCTTGGCTGTGCCAATGTCTAAGCCGACCACCAAATCTTTGTACTCTTTTGCCATAACAGCCTCGTTCTTTCTCTTCTATCGCCCAGTTCGTGCGCGTGGGGCCAACACATCTTGGGTGCTGACACCGCGCAAACGAAGCGCATAACCGTTTTCGTGCCGCAAGTCTGCCGACTCAATGGCACCGACCTTGCGGCCCAATTTTTGGGTGACTTGCACCAAGGTCTGACCCATCACTTGCATGCGCGCCATCACCTCTTGCGTGTTGCCACGCCCCAACTCAATCACCGCACCACGGCCCACATGGGCACGCCAGCTGCCACGCCCTGTGAGCTCTAAGCTGTCGAGCGCCAAGGTCATATTTTTGAACACAGGCGCCAAGGCCAAATACATCGCCAACACCTGCTCCGACTGGCTGTCGGGCCCACTCAAACGTGGCAGGTTGTCGTCGTCCAAGTCACCCACATTGGCTTCAAAAACCTCGCCGTAGGTGTTGACCATGCGCGCGTCACTGTCATCGCCCCAAAACGCCACGGGCTGATGCTCTTGCAAGGTCACACGCAAGCGATTGGGAAACTCGCGCTGCACGGTGGCCAAACGCACCCAAGGCACGCTCTCGAACGTGCTGCGAACGCGGCCCAAATCCGCCGTGAAGAAATTACCCGTCAACTTCGACGCCACATTGGCACGCAAGGTCACCGCGTTGTTGTGTTCCACCTCGCCCAGCACCGTGATACCGGTCAAGGCAAACGCAGGCAATCGCACCAAGGCCCACACACCGGCACACAACACACCCACGATCACCGACACAAACATGAGCGAAGCCGCCATGTGCATCAGACGAACGTCCAGCGGCACGGCCACGGAGGTGTTGACCTCAGGGCGCGGGCGCAGGTGGGTGGTGTAGCGCGTGGTCATGCGTGCGCAGGTCCTTGTGGGTGATCGAGCGTGGCGCTGGCCAGCAGCGTCAAGCACAGGTCTTCGTAGCTGATGCCTGCGGCGCGCGCCGACATGGGCACCAACGAGTGGCTGGTCATGCCGGGGGATGTGTTCATCTCCAGCAAGAAGGGTTTGCGGTCACTGGCGCGCAACATGATGTCGGCGCGTCCCCAGCCACGACAACCCAAGGCACGGTATGCGGCAACAACCAAGCGTTGAATCTCACGCTCCTCGGCCTCTGGCAAGCCGCTTGGACAGTGGTATTTCACGTCGTCGGTGAAATACTTGTTTTGGTAGTCGTAAGCACCATCGGGTGCGGCAATGCGCACCACAGGCAAAGCGCGTGCGTTCGGACCGTTGCCCAAAATCGGACAGGTCAACTCTTCGCCCGTGATGAATTCTTCGCACAACAAATCGGGGTCGTAGCGGGTGGCCAAGGCCGTGGCCGCTTGAATTTGCGACGCATCGGTCACCTTGCTCATGCCAATCGACGAGCCTTCGCGGGGCGGCTTGACGATCAAAGGCAAACCCAACTTGGCGGGAATGGCTTGGATGTTGTCAGCCGTTTGGTCTTCGGGTGCGAGCCACACATAGCCCGGTGTCGACAAGCCGACAGCCGACCACACGCGCTTGGTCATCACTTTGTCCATCGCCATCGCGGAGGCCATCACGCCGGAACCGGTGTAAGGGATGCCTAACAACTCCAGCGCGCCTTGCACCGAACCGTCTTCGCCGTAACGGCCATGCAAGGCGATGAAGGCGTGGGTAAAGCCCTCGCGCTTGAGATCGTCCAAGCTGCGCTCGGCGGGGTCAAACGCCAACGCGTTCACACCTTTGGACTGCAGCGCCGTGAGCACGCCCGTGCCCGACATGATCGACACATCGCGCTCAGCCGACATGCCTCCCATCAGCACCGCGACCTTGGCGCTTTGGAGGTTGAAAGTGGTGGTGTCGCTCATGACTTAGCTTTTCACAGAAGTGTTACGTTGCTCGACCAAGGCCAGAACTTGGGTGGGCACTTGACCAATGGAGCCTGCGCCCATGCACATCACCACATCACCGGCTTGGGCGTTGTCGGCAATGACTTGGGCCATGTTTTGAATGTCATCCACGAAGATCAAGGCTTCGTGGCCCGCCACACGCATGGCACGCGACAAAGCGCGGCCATCGGCGGCGGCAATTGGCGTTTCGCCCGCGGCATAAATCTCGGACAGCCACAACACATCGGCACGGCCCATGACCTGCACGAAGTCTTCAAAGCAATCGCGGGTGCGCGTGTAACGGTGCGGTTGGAAAGCCAACACCAAACGACGCCCCGGAAACGCACCGCGTGCGGCAGCCAAGGTGGCCGCCACTTCCACGGGGTGGTGACCGTAATCTTCGATGAGGGTGAACTCACCACCGGTTTTCGCGGCCACATCGCCATGACGCTGGAAGCGTCGACCCACGCCTTTGAATTCAGCCAGGGCTTTTTGCACCGCCTCGTCTGGCACATTGAGCTCCACCGCAATCGCAATGGCGGCCAAGGCATTGAGCACGTTGTGCTCGCCCGCCAAGTTCAGGGTGATGTCTAAGTCGGGCAGCGTGATGCCGTTGCGACGCTGCACCGTGAAACACATGCGACCGTTGTCGGCACGCACGTTCACCGCACGCACTTGCGCTTGGTCGTTGAAACCGTAGCTGGTGATCGGGCGCGACACATCCGACAAGATGCTGCGCACGGCCGCATCGTCGGTGCACAAAATGGCGGCGCCGTAAAACGGCATGCGGTGCAAAAACTCAACAAATGCTGCCTTCAAACGGTTGAAGTCATGGCCATACGTGTCCATGTGATCGGCGTCGATGTTGGTCACCACGGCCATCACGGGCAGCAGGTTCAAGAACGAGGCATCCGACTCGTCGGCTTCGACCACGATGTAGTCGCCCGAGCCCAATTTGGCATTGGCACCGGCGCTGGTCAGCTTGCCGCCGATCACAAACGTGGGGTCCATGCCGGCTTCGGCCAGCACACTGGCTACCAAACTGGTGGTGGTGGTTTTGCCGTGCGTGCCCGCAATGGCCACACCGGTTTTCAGGCGCATCAACTCAGCCAACATGACGGCACGCGGCACCACAGGCACGAGCTTGGCGTGCGCCGCCACCACTTCGGGGTTGCTGGCTTGCACGGCGGTCGATGTCACCACCGCATCGGCACCCGCGATGTTGGCGGCGTCGTGGCCCACATAGGTTTGGATGCCCAAGCTTTTCAATCGCTTCAACGCGGCACTGTCTGACAAGTCAGAGCCTGAAATGACATAGCCCAAATTCAGCAGCACCTCGGCAATGCCGCTCATGCCTGCACCGCCGATGCCGACGAAATGGATGTGACGAATGGCGTGTTTCATGCCTTCTCCCCTTTGGCTGCCAAGGTTTCGCAGGCAGCGACCACCGCTTGTGCGGCGTCAATTTTTCTCATCGCGTAGGCTTTCTCTGCGCACGCTTGCAGCGTGCGGCGTGTCATGAATTGCAATCGGTTGGCCAAGTCTTGGGCGTTCAACTCGGCTTGTGGAATCAACCAGCCACCGCCCGCTTCCACCAAGAAACGGGCGTTGGTGGTTTGGTGGTCGTCCACCGCATGGGGGAACGGCACGTAAATCGCCGCCACGCCCACCGCCGCCAATTCGGTGACGGTGCTGGCACCCGCGCGGGCAATGACGATGTCGGCCTCGGCAAAGGCTTGTGCGGTGTCGTCAATGAACGGGGTGAGTTCGGCTTGCACGCCCGCTTGCGCATACGCGGCTTGCAGGGCGTCGATTTGTTTGGCACCGCTTTGATGCAAGACCGTCGGACGTTGGGCTGCAGGAATCAAGGCCAAGGCTTGCGGCACCAAGGTGTTCAATGCTTGCGCCCCCAAACTGCCGCCGACCACCAACACACGCAAGGGGCCACTGCGGCTGGCAAAACGCTCGGCCGGTGTGGCTTGCGTGACAAAACCTTCACGCAAAGGGTTGCCCACCCACTCGGCTTGAGGCATCACGTTCGGGAATGCGGTGAACACACGACGTGCCACACGCGCCAACACTTTGTTGGCCATACCAGCCACCGAGTTTTGTTCGTGGAGCACCAAGGGCTTGCCCAGCAACACAGCCATCAAACCCGCAGGAAAACTGATGTACCCGCCCAAGCCCACCACGGCATCGGGCTTCACGCGACGCACCACTTGCAGGCTTTGCCAGAAGGCACGCAAAAGCTTGAACGGCAACAACGCCAAGGTCTTGAAGCCCTTGCCGCGCACGCCGCCAAACTGCACCGTTTCTAGGGCAATGCCTTGCGCAGGGACCAAACGGCTTTCCATGCTGGGGGCTGGTGCGCCCACCCAATGCACATTCCAACCGCGCGCACGCAACAGTTCAGCCACGGCCAACCCTGGGAAAATGTGACCACCTGTGCCGCCCGCCATGATCAAAGCGGTGCGTGTGGGCTGAGAGGTGCGCACGTTCATAGCCGCCCTCCATGCATGACCACACGGT
The DNA here is from genome assembly GCF_002943475.1 of Limnohabitans sp. TS-CS-82. NCBI lineage: Bacteria > Pseudomonadati > Pseudomonadota > Betaproteobacteria > Burkholderiales > Comamonadaceae > Limnohabitans > Limnohabitans sp. TS-CS-82. The sequence continues at coordinate 142,380 of NZ_PTQX01000010.1, forward strand.
TTTCATAGTCCACGCGCAACACCACCGCAATGGCGATGAGGTTGAGCAAGATGGCCGAACCGCCGTAACTCATCAAAGGCAAGGTCAAACCTTTGGTGGGCAAAGCGCCGAGGTTCACGCCCATGTTGATGAACGATTGAAAGCCCATCCAAATGCCCACGCCCTGCGCCACCAAACCGGCAAACACGCGGTCCATGGCAATGGCTTGGCGACCGATGTACATGATGCGGCGTGTCAGCCACATGAACATGCCAATCACCAGCACGACGCCGACAAAACCAAATTCTTCACCAATCACCGCCAACAAAAAGTCGGTGTGTGCTTCGGGCAACCAATGGAGTTTTTCAACACTGCCGCCCAAACCCACGCCAAATATCTCGCCGCGACCGATGGCGATCAGCGAGTGCGACAACTGGTAACCCTTGCCCAACGCATGCTCCATGCTCCACGGGTCGAGGTACGCAAAAATACGCTCGCGACGCCAAGGCGACGACGCGATGATCAATCCAAACACCGCTATCAGCGCCGTGGCGATCAAGAAGAACATGCGCGCATTCACGCCACCCAAGAACAAAATGCCCATGGCGATGACCGCGATCACCATGAACGCGCCCATGTCTGGCTCGGACAGCAACAGCAAGCCCACGATGGACACCGCAGCACCCATGGGCGTCACGGCGGCAAAGAACTTTTCTTTCACGTCCATCTTGCGCACCATGTAGTTGGCGGCGTACAGCAACACGCCCCACTTGGCCAACTCAGAGGGCTGGAAGTTCATGAACCCCAAGCCAATCCAACGGCGTGCGCCATTGACCGATTTGCCAATGAAGGGCATCAACACGGCAATCAACAACACGATGGACACCACAAACACCCAAGGTGCCACGCGCTCCCAAGTGTTGAGGGGCACTTGAAAGGCAAACAACGCGGCCACAAACGCCACGAACAAGGACATGGCGTGGCGCAGCAAAAAGTGCGTGGGGGTGTACCCCGCGCCCATGCGTGGGTTATCAGGAATGGCAATCGACGCCGAATACACCATCACCAAACCGAACATCAGCAGGGCAAACGTGACCCACACCAAAGGCTGATCGAACCCCTTCACATGCACAGGCGAAGCCGTGGTGTGGGTGAACTCGGTGCCTTGCACGCGCACTGGCAACACATCGATGCCCGCCTCGGGCTGATCGGCGCCCCACAGGCGACTCACGCGCTGCCCGACGGCTCGCAAGAACTGCGGCACAACGTGGAGGTGACGCATCACGGTCATACGCCGACCCCTTGCGTGCCATCCAAGGCCTGTCCGGCTTCGTCGGCCAAGGCTTGAACAGCGTTCACAAACACCTCAGCGCGATGGGCGTAGTTGCGGAACATGTCGAGGCTCGCGCAAGCGGGCGACAGCAACACCGCATCACGCGCTTGGGCCATGCGACTGGCTTGCAGCACCGCGTCAGGCAAAGTCGCCGCGTCGACCAAGGGAACGCCACAGTCTTGCAACACCTCGCGCAAAGCGGGGGCATCGCGCCCGATCAGCACCACGCCACGTGCGTAGTGTGTGATGGGCGTTTGCAGTGGCGAGAAATCTTGCCCCTTGCCATCGCCGCCCAAGATCACCACCAAACGGCGATCCACACCCAAGCCTTGCAAGGCAGCCACGGTGGCGCCCACGTTGGTGCCTTTGCTGTCGTCAAAGTACTCGACGTCGTTCAACACCGTGACCGATTCGACACGGTGTGGCTCGCCGCGGTATTCACGCAAGCCAAACAACATCGGGGCCAAACTGGCTTGGGTACTGCCCGCCAAAGCGAGTGCGGCCAAAGCATTGAGCGCGTTGTGACGGCCACGAATGCGCAAGGCATCGGCGGGCATCAAGCGTTGAATGTGAATTTCTTCCGCATCGTCTTTGCGGCGGCGACGTGTTTCGTCAGCTTCCAAGGCGCGCACCAACCACGTCATGCCGTTGATGGTCTCAATGCCGTAGTCACCAGGACGTTGCGGCAGGTCGCCGCCAAAGGTGACGTGTGCACGCACTTGGGGTTTTTGCAACTTCACGCGCACGGGTTCGGGCAGCATGTTCATCACGCCCAAATCTTCGCGGTTGAGCACCAGCAGACCGTGTTGACCAAAAATGCGCGCTTTGGCCGCGGCATAGGCGCGCATGTCGCCGTGCCAATCCAAATGATCTTGGGTGAGGTTGAGCACGGCACCGGCGGTGGGCTCGAAGTTGGTGACGCCGTCCAACTGGAAGCTGGACAACTCCAACACCCAGACTTGCGGTAGGTAAGGATGATCCACCGGTGGCGGAGGTGGCGGCACGAGTTGTGGCAACTCGACATCGAAGGGGGTATCGGCAGCGGCTTCTTCAGTACGGGGCTGCTCCGCATTGACATCGGCATTTTCTGCAGCGTCAGGGCTGGCAACAGCCTCCCCCTTGGGGGATTCCGTGTGCTGCGTCAGTGTCATGCTGAGCTGCGCGTGATCGGCGGCGGCCAATGCAGCGTCCACGCTGGCTTGGAGTTTGGCCTCGGCCAACACGCTGGCCGCTTGCGCAGCCGCCAGTGCTTCTTGCACTTTGGCCTCTTCGGCCTGTGCGGCATCCAGTTCGTCTTGTTCGGCCTTGGCTTTTTCAGCGGCCTCGGCCTCTTGAACAGCGGCGACGTCCAACGCTTGCGACAAGGTGTCGAGCAAGGTGGGGCCGATGTTGCCGGCGATGGCCACGCGCAAACCCGCACGCTCTAACAACTGGCCGGTCAACGACGTGACTGTGGTTTTACCGTTGGTGCCCGTGATCGCCAACACTTTGGGGTGATAGGCCGCGGTGATTTGTAAATCACTGAGGGCTTGTGCAAACAAGGTAAGTTCCGTGCCGATCCACAAACCAGCAGCCTGTGCCGCTTGCCAAACCGAAGCCACTGACTCAGGACTCAAACCTGGGCTCTTGAACACGGCACGAATGCCGTGACCATCTTCTGAACCCTGCAACAACGCGGCATCAAAGGCGCCATGCACAAACGTGACTTGGGGCAACTCGCTGCGCAAGGCTGCCAAATGCGGCGGCTCCGCACGCGTGTCGACCACTTGCACTTGCGCCCCGCAACGCACGCACCAACGCGCCATCGCCAAGCCGGAATCACCCAAGCCCAGAATCAGCACCGATTGGTTGAGGAGTTGCTGCATCGTCTTATCTCAGCTTCAAAGTCGACAAACCCACCAAGCACAGCAGCATGGTGATGATCCAAAAACGCACGGTGACTTGGGTTTCTTTCCAGCCGCTTTTCTCGAAGTGGTGGTGGAGCGGCGCCATTTTCAAAATGCGACGACCTTCGCCAAATTTCTTCTTGGTGTATTTGAAATATGTGACTTGCACCATGACCGATAAGGCTTCGACCACGAAGATGCCGCCCATGATGGCCAGCACAATTTCTTGCCGCACGATCACGGCCACGGTGCCCAAAGCGCCACCGAGCGCCAACGCGCCCACATCGCCCATGAAGACTTGGGCGGGATGGGTGTTGAACCACAAAAAGGCCAAGCCCGCGCCCGCCATCGCGGCACAAAACACCATCAATTCGCCAGAGCCGGGAATGTAGGGGAACAGCAAATATTTGGAGTAAACCGAGCTGCCGGTGACGTACGCAAACACGCCCAAAGCAGAACCCACCATCACCACGGGCATGATGGCCAAGCCATCCAAGCCGTCGGTCAAGTTCACGGCATTGCTGGAGCCCACGATGACCAAATAAGTCATGATGACAAAGCCAAACACACCCAGCGGGTAGCTCACTTCTTTGATGAAGGGCAAGAGCAAACCGGCCTTGGGCGGCAAGTTCACATCAAAACCCGACTTCACCCACGAGTAGAACAACTCCAACACGCGCAAGTTGCTGCTCTCGGAAATGCTGAACACCAAGTACAAAGCGGCTAGCAAACCAATGGCTGATTGCCACAAATACTTTTCACGCGAAGGCATGCCTTCGGGGTCTTTGTTGACCACTTTGCGCCAATCGTCGGCCCAACCCACCGCGCCAAAACCGAAGGTGACGATCATCACGATCCACACAAATCGGTTCGACAAATCGGCCCACAACAAGGTGGACACCGCGATGCCAATCAAGATCAACACGCCGCCCATGGTGGGCGTGCCACTCTTGGCCAAATGCGTTTGCATGGCGTATTCGCGAATGGGTTGGCCAATCTTTAGCGCAGCCAAACGGCGAATCACAGCGGGCCCGGCGATCAGGCCAATCAGCAACGCCGTCAACGCCGCCATCACCGCACGGAAGGTGAGGTATTGGAAAACGCGGAAATACCCGAAATCGGGCGACAGAGTTTGCAGCCATTGGGCCAACATCAGCAGCATGGCGTGTGTTCCTTTGTGAGGTCTTGTGCAGCGGTGATGGCGTCCACCACCCGCTCCATCTTCATGAATCGTGAGCCTTTGACCAACACGCTGCCCACGTTCGGCAAGAGCGCCTGCACGCGTGCCTTGAGGCTGTCGATGTCGTCAAAGTGTTGTGCGTGTGGGCCGCTCGCTTGTGCGCTGTGCGCGGCCAAATCGCCCAAGCACAGGACGTGCTCAATGCCGCAGTGCAAGGCATGTACGCCCACTTCTTGGTGAAACTCGGAGCCTTGATCGCCCACTTCGCCCATGTCGCCCAAGACCAACAAACGGGGTTGGGGCAACTCGGCCAACACGTCAATCGCCGCGCGCACCGAGTCTGGGTTGGCGTTGTAGGTGTCGTCCACCACGGTGATGGTGCGGCCTTGGCACTGAACTTCAAAAGCACGCGAGCGGCCCTTGACCGGCTCAAAGCTGTTCAGCCCTTCGACCACTTTTGCCAGCGGCACGCCCGCAGCCAAGGCACAAGCCGTTGCAGCCAAGGCATTGCCCACGTTGTGACGACCGGCAATGTGAAGCTGAATGGCCAACTCGCCAGCGGGCGTCTGAGCGCGCACCACCCAATGGCCTTGGTGCCAGTCGGCTTGCAACAACTGAACCTCAGCCATGGCTTGGCCTGCTGCCAACACTTGGTTGGAAAAACGCAGGCAACGGCGTTCGCCCGCCAAGGTTTGCCACAACTCGGAATAGGTGTCGTTGGCAGGGAAGACCGCCACGCCATCTACGGGCAAGGCTTTGAGCGCTTCGCCGTTTTCTTGCGCCACCGCCTCGACCGTGGCCATGAACTCTTGATGCTCGCGCTGCGCGTTGTTCACCAAGGCCACGGTGGCTTGGGTCATGGTGGCCAAACCGGCAATTTCGCCGGGGTGGTTCATGCCCAACTCCACCACCGCACGGCGGTGGTGTGCGCGCAAACGCAGCAGGGTTTGAGGCACACCAATGTCGTTGTTCAAGTTGCCTTGGGTGGCCATGGCATCGTCACCCACATCCGCACGCAAGATGCTGGCGATCATTTGGGTGACGGTGGTTTTGCCATTGCTGCCCGTCACGGCGATCACAGGCAAGGCAAACTGAGCACGCCAGCCTGCGGCCAATTGACCCAAAGCCACACGCGTGTCGGGCACTTCCAAGCCTGCCAACTGGGCGGCAGCTAAACCGTGGTGCGCCAGCGCAGCAGTGGCGCCTTGGGCGGCCACATCGGCCAAGAAATCATTGGCATCAAAGCGCTCGCCTTTGAGGGCCACAAACAAATCGCCGGGTTGCAAGCTGCGACTGTCGGTGTGCACGCGTTGGACCACTTGCTGCGCATCGCCCACCAATCGGGCATCGGTCAGCCACGATTGAATGCGTTGTAGACGGAGGTTCATGTCAGACATGGACGCTCCTTTGTGCCAAAGCGGCTTGGGCATGGGCCACATCGCTGAACGGATGTTTGACGCCCATCACCTCTTGGTAATCTTCGTGGCCTTTGCCAGCAATCAACACCACGTCTGCGGGCTTGGCGCTGACCACGGCGTGAGCAATGGCTTGGGCGCGGTCGACGATGACCGTGGCGCTCTGGGCGCGCTGCAAGCCCGTCAACATGCTGTTCAAAATCGTTTGTGGATTTTCGCTGCGCGGGTTGTCACTGGTCAGCACCACATGCTGAGCCCACTGCTCAGCGGCAGCGGCCATCAACGGACGCTTGGCCGCATCACGATCGCCACCGCAACCCAACACGCAGGTCACATCGCCACCGCGCGATTGCGCCAATGGCAACAAGGCTTGCACGGCTTGCGCCACCGCATCTGGGGTGTGGGCGTAGTCCACAACAACCAAGGGCGCGCCGTCAGCCGTCAGGGCTTGCATACGGCCTGGCACGGCTGGCAATTGGGCACACGCTTGAACGGCGTCGGCCAAACTGTGGCCCACGGCGCGCAGGCAAGCCAACACACCCAACACATTGCTGATGTTGTAGAGGCCCACCAAGCGGGTGTCGAGGTGGTGCGTGTCCGCGCCTTCCACCACATCAAAACTCAAACCCAAGTGTCCGTGCGTGATGTTGCAGGCTTGCACATGTTGCGCGGGCAATGCCGACAGACGCTGTGCGGTGGATGCATCGCACGACACCGTCCACACGCTGCGTTTGCCCGCAGTTTTGAGTTGCGTGGCCAAGAGGGCGCCTTGCGCGTCGTCCACATTCACAACGGCGGCTTGCAAACCTAGCCAATCAAACAACGCAGATTTGGCTTGCCAGTAACTGGCCATGTCACCGTGGTAGTCCAAATGGTCTTGGGTGAAATTGGTGAACATGGCAACGCGCACTTGGGCGCCATCTAAACGGTGCTCAGCCAGACCGATGGACGAGGCTTCAATGGCACAGGCATCCACGCCAGCCGTCACCATGTCGCGCAAACGGGCCTGCAACAACACTGGGTCTGGCGTCGTCATGCCCGTGTATTCGAGGGCATGGACTTCGCCCACCCCCAAGGTGCCCACCATGGCACAACGTTGCCCCACTTGACCCAAAGCATGCGCCAGCCACCACGCGGTGGAGGTTTTGCCATTGGTGCCGGTGATCGCAACCACATCGAGTGCTTGGCTGGGCTGTTCGTAATAAGCCGCTGCAATGGGGCCGCTGGCAGCCTTCAAACCGTCGTAAGCGGCAATCGCGTTGTCAGCCGATGCAGGCCAATCAAACTGGTCGGCGCCTTGGTACTCCACCAAACAAGCCGTAGCCCCTTGTTGCAGAGCTTGCGCCACATACACACGGCCATCGGTCACACCGCCTGGCCAAGCCACGAAACCGTCACCCGCTTGCACACGACGGCTGTCGGTGTGCAACACGCCGCGTACGCGACTGTGCAGCCACTGCGCCGCTTCTTGATGCGTGTGAAGTCGCTTCATCAGAAGGACTCCTTTTCCACTTGCGTGAACACTTGGGGCTTGACCGCCATGTCGGGCTGAACGCCCATCAAACGCAGCGTTTGCTGAACGGTTTGACTGAACACGGGTGCGGCCACATCGCCACCGAAATACAAGCCGTTGGTCGGCTCGTCGACCATCACAGCCACCACGATGCGTGGGTTTTCAATGGGCGCGATGCCGACAAAAAAGCCGCGGTATTTTTTACCTGCGTAACCCTTGCCTTCGACCTTGTGAGCGGTCCCCGTTTTGCCGCCCACGGAGTACCCCATGGTCTGCGCCTTGACCGCTGTGCCGCCCGGACCAGTCACCATGTGCAGCATGTTGAGAATGGCCGCAGCGTTTTTGCTGGACAACACGCGGGCGCCTGCCGCAGGCTGCTGAATCTTCACCAAGCTGACGGGCAACAGCTCACCATCGTGTGCAAACACGGTGTAGGCCTGCGCCAGTTGAAACAAACTGGCCGACAAACCGTAGCCATAACTCATGGTCGCCTGTTCGATCGGACGCCATGTTTTGTAAGCGCGAACTTTGCCAGACACAGCCCCCGGAAACGGCACTTGGGGCTTTTGCCCCAGTCCCATTTGCGTGAAGATTTCCCACATGTCGTGGGGCTGCATTTGCATGGCGATCTTGACTGTGCCGACGTTGCTGGATTTTTGAATCACCTCATTCACGCTGAGCATGCCGTGAGGGTGCGAATCGGTGATGGTGGCGGTGCCCATCTGCAAGCGACCAGGCGCGGTTTGGATCATGGTCTCGGGCTTGACGACGCCCTTCTCCAAGGCCAAACCAATGACCAAAGGCTTCATGGTGGAGCCGGGTTCAAAGGTATCGGTCAGCGCGCGATTGCGCAGCTGCGCACCGCTCAAGTTGCCACGTTTACCCGGCGAATAGCTAGGGTAGTTGGTGAGCGCCAAGATTTCACCGGTTTGCACATCCAAAACGACAACGCTGCCAGCGGCAGCTTTGTTGGCTAACACGGTTTCTTTGATCTTTTCATACGCAAAGTACTGCACTTTGCTGTCGATGCTGAGCTGCAAATCTCGCCCATCAACAGGCGGCACCATCTCGCCCACGTCTTCGACCACGCGTCCCAAACGGTCTTTGATCACGCGGCGCGAACCTGCTTTGCCACCCAAGTCTTTGTTGAAGGTCAGCTCCACGCCTTCTTGGCCTAAGTTTTCGACGTTGGTGAAACCCACCACATGCGCCACAGCCTCGCCTTCGGGATAAATGCGCTTGTACTCTTTGCGCAAGTAAACACCCTTGATGTTGAGCGCTTCGATTTCTTTGGCAACGGACTCGTCCACTTGGCGTTTGATCCAGACAAAAATTTTGTCTTCGTCTTTGAGCTTTTTATCCAACTCGGCTGGGCTCATCTCCAAGAGCTTGGCCAAGCTTTTGAGCTTGACGGGGTCACGCTCGATGTCTTCAGGGTTGGCCCAAATACTGGGCACGGGCACGCTAGACGCCAAGATGTGACCATTGCGGTCCAAGATGCGACCACGGTTGGCAGGCAACTCCAAATTGCGCACAAAACGCACGGTGCCTTGGCGCTTGAAAAACGCGTTGTCAATCACCTGCACATAGGCCGCGCGCGCCACCAAACCCAAAAAGCCGAACGCAATACACGCCACGATGAATTGGCTTCGCCAAATCGGCGTCTTGCTGGCCAACAATGGGCTGGAGCTGTATTGAACGCTGCGGCTGCTCTTGATCATGGCTTCACCTGCGCGGAGGCAGCGCTGCTGGGCAAGGCGGCATATTGCGTGATGGCTGGCGTGATGGTGCGCATGCGCAACTGCTCACGAGCGAGCTTTTCAACACGCAGCGGCGTGGCTTGCGCACGGCGCTCCACATCCAAACGGTCGTTCTCAATTTCCAAACGACGGGCTTCGCTGGTGGCCCGGTCAATCTCTGTGGTCAATGAACGCGACTCATACTGCGTGCGCACCAAATAAAAGGCGCTGGCCATGACGGCCAAAAACAAGACCAAGCTCACGCGGCTCATGACCGCGCCTCCGCATCGCCGCCCAAGCGCTCGGCCACACGCATGATGGCGCTGCCCGAACGTGGATTGCCTTTGAGCTCTTCAGCACTGGGCTTGATGCGATCGACGGGTTTGAACTCCATCACCTTCGGTGCGGCAAATGGGGCACGACGGTCGTACACCTCACGCGAATGTTTGGTGATGAATTGCTTGACGATGCGGTCTTCCAACGAGTGGAAACTGATCACGGCCAAGCGGCCTTTGGGACGCAACACCTTCAACGTGGCCTCTAGCGCTTGTTGCAACTCCTCAAGCTCGGCATTGATGAAAATCCGAAAAGCCTGAAATGTGCGCGTTGCAGGGTTCTTACCCGACTCGCGGGTTTTGACCGTGTCAGCCACGAGCTGGGCCAATTCAGAGGTGCTTGTAGGCAAGCGCCCTTCTTGTCGGCGAGCATCAATCGCCTTTGCAATCTGTAAAGCAAACCGTTCTTCGCCATATTCACGTATCACCTCCGCAATGTGTTGGAGCTCTGCCTCGGCCAGCCACTCGGCCACGCTTTGGCCACGCGTGGTGTCCATGCGCATGTCCAAGGGGCCTTCAAATCGAAATGAGAAACCGCGTGCGGGGTTGTCGATCTGGGGGGAGCTGACCCCCAAATCCATCAAAATGCCGTCCACGCTGCCCGCCGGCAATTCACCCAAATCGGTGAAGCCTTGGTGGCGAATCGAAAAACGGGGGTCTTGAATTTGGGCAGCGGCCGCAATCGCGTCAGGGTCTTTGTCAAACGCGATCAAGCGACCTTGCGGCGACAACTTCGACAAAATCAGACGAGAGTGCCCACCACGACCAAAGGTCGCGTCTACGTAGGTTCCGTCCGGCTGAATGTCGAGCGCCTCGACCGCTTCGTGCAGTAGGACGGTGGTGTGCTGCCAGGGCTGTTCCACCGTTATCCTTTAAAAAGAGAAGTCCTTGAACACATCAGGCATCTCCCCTTGCATGGCTTGGGCTTCTTGCGCCTCATAGGTCGCCTTGTCCCAAAGTTCAAAGTGATTGCCCATTCCCAGCAGCATGGTGTCTTTGCTGATACCCGCTGCAGTTCGCAACTCAGGGGAGATCAACACACGGCCCGTGCCGTCCATGTCCGCATCCATCGCGTTGCCTAGAAAAATACGTTTCCACCATTGCGCGCTCATGGGCAGCTCGGCAATACGCTCGCGGAACTTCTCCCACTCAGGGCGCGGAAACACCATCAAACAGCCGTGCGGATGGCGCGTGATCGTCAGTTGCCCAGCCGCGGTTGCGCTCAAGACGTCGCGATGCCGCGTTGGCACCGACAGACGACCTTTGGCGTCAAGACTCAGCGATGAAGCACCCTGAAACACGAAAGCGACCTTTTTCCTTGGCTACACACATAAAGCTCTTAAGCGACAAATGCCAAAACGCACTTTTCACCACTTATTTGCACTTATTTGCACTGTAGCAGGAAAATTCAACAAGGCCAGCAGTATTTGGATTTTTTTCAATGAAATCAAGGACTTACGACGATTTTAAGATTTACCTACAGAGCTAAAAATCTATATAAATGAAGCACTTAGGAAGGTCTGTAAAAGTGGCTTATCAAGACCTCTGGACTGCAAAAAAAAAGCAGGCCCAAGGGCCTGCTGATCAAATATTTATCAAAACCGACAAATCATTAATCCCCAAACATACGCTGTTTGATCTCGCGGCGCTCTTGCGCTTCCAAAGACAAGGTTGCCGTGGGACGCGCCAACAAACGGCCGACGCCGATGGCTTCACCCGTCTCGTCACAGTAACCGTAGTCACCGTTGTCAATGCGGTGGATGGACTGCTCGATTTTCTTGAGCAACTTGCGCTCGCGGTCACGGGTACGCAGCTCCAAAGCATGCTCTTCTTCGATGGTCGCGCGGTCGGCAGGGTCAGGCACCACCACGGTGTCTTCACGCAAATGCTCGGTGGTTTCGCTAGCGTTGCTCAACACTTCATTTTTGAGTGTGACCAACTTGAGTCGGAAAAACGCCATTTGCGTGTCATTCATGTACTCGCTGTCTGGCATGGCAATGATTTCAGCATCGGTGAGCTGTTCAGCCGTTTTGGATTTCCAGTTGTTGGCGAGTTTGGCGTCTTTGGTAGGTATCACAGGAACAATAGTTGGGGCAAAAGGAGCCGAGATCGGCATGAAGCTAGATTTGGCGGCGTTCGACGCCACCACTTGAGCTGGCGGGGGAGGAACCAAAGCCGCCATCTTGGCAGCTCTGGAGTTTTTCTTGTGCACCACGGGGGTGTAACCAGGAATGATGGGCACCACATGCACGATGGGTGCCGCCACAGGCTTGGCTTTGACTTTAGGCTCTTTGGCGGGTTTAGGCGCCTTGACTGCTTTAGGAGGTTTGACTGTTTTCTCTGGCTTGGCCGCCACGACTTTCGGCGCAGCTGATTTCTCAGACTTCACAGCCTTGACTGGCGCGGCTTTCGCTGCTGCTTTTTTCTCGACCGCAGGTTTGGCCGCCTTAGCTGCCGCTTTCACGACGGGTGCCTTCTCCGCTTTTTTAGCGGTGGGTTTGGCAGCCGCTTTGAGAGGCAGAGGCGCTTTCGTGGGCGCTTTCGTGGGCGCTTTCGTGGGCACTTTCACAACAGACTTCTTAGCTGCTGCTTTAGCGGCAACTTTCGCCGCAGGCTTGGCCACCGCTTTGGTCGTCACTTTAGATGCCGATTTAGCGGGTGCTTTGACCGGCACTTTAGCCACCGGTTTTGCAGCCGCCTTCGCTGCCACCTTTTTAGCCACGGGCTTTGCAGCAACTTTGGCAGGCGCTGCCTTTTTTGCCACCGTGGTGGTTTTTGCAGATTTAGCCGTTTGAACAGCTTTAACCGCTTTCACAGCCGTGGGCTTTGCGACAGGTTTTTTCACTACTTTTTTCGCAACCGCTTTGGGCGATGCACCGTTTTTAACTGCTTTTTTCGCAATTTCAGGCTTCTTAGAAGCGGGTTTTCGGGCTTTAGCGTTCACAGAGTGTCTCCTCGCAGGCCTTTACCGCACGGGTGTGTGCGAGGGTTGGAACCCTGTGACGCATCCAAAAAGGCGGCGGCGTCACAGCTTGGGTCTGGCGCGCGGGATTGTAGCCACAAACAGAAGCACCATTTTTCAAGTCTTGGTGCATCGATTCATTTATCAAACTAAAGACTGCTCTAAGCCTTGCACCAAGATATCTTTGGGTAAATCAATGCCAATGAACACCATTTTGCTGAGGCGCTCTTCGCCTTCTGCCCATTCAGGGCCCAAATCGCTGCCCATCAACTGGTGCACGCCTTGGAAAATCACCTTGCGCTCGGTGCCCTTCATATTGAGCACGCCTTTGTAGCGCAGCATCTTGGGGCCGTAAATATTGACGATGGCGCCTAAAAAGTCTTCCAACTTGGCGGGGTCGAACTGGCGCTTGGACTTGAACACGAAGCTTTTCACATCGTCATCGTGGTGATGGTGGTGACCGGGACCATGGTCGTGCGCATGTGCGTGATCGTGCGCATGTGAGGGATGGTCGCAGTGCTCACCGTGTTCATGGTCGTGGTCATGCTTGTGCGAGGGGTGGTCGCAATGCTCGCCGTCATGGTGGTGATGGTCGTCGTCCGACAAGAAGTCGGGGTCGATGTCGAGCTTGGCGTTCAAGTTGAACCCACGCAAATCAAACACCTCGGCCAACGACACCTCGCCAAAGTGCACCACTTTTTGTGGCGCGCGCGGGTTCATGTGCTTGAGGCGGTGCTGCAAAGCATCCAACTCGGTAGGCGAGACCAGATCGGCCTTGCTGATGAAGATTTGATCGGCAAAGCCCACTTGGCGACGCGCTTCTTGGCGGTCGTTCAACTGCTGGGCAGCATGCTTGGCATCGACCAAGGTCAAGATGGAGTCGAGCAAGAAGCTCTCGGCAATCTCGTCGTCCATGAAGAAGGTCTGCGCCACAGGGCCAGGGTCGGCCAAACCGGTGGTCTCGATCACCACGCGGTCAAAGTTGAGCAAGCCTTTGCGCTTTTTGGCGGCCAGCAATTGCAGCGTGGTGCGCAAATCTTCACGGATGGTGCAGCACACGCAGCCGTTGTTCATCTGAATGATTTGCTCGTTGGTGTCAGACACCAAGATCTCGTTGTCGATGTTTTCTTCGCCAAACTCGTTTTCAATGACCGCAATCTTTTGGCCGTGGGCCTCGGTCAGCACGCGCTTGAGCAGCGTGGTTTTGCCTGAACCCAAAAAGCCGGTCAGGATGGTGGCGGGGATCAACATAAGAGAGCCTTCTAGAAATTAGAGTGAATCTGGAGAGATGGTGGCGGCAGCGGCTTTTTCAACCAGTTCCGCCGCTTTGACAACCACCAAACCTTTGAGGTATTCCCCCTCGGGGAAGGCCAAGGTCATCGGGTGGTCGGGCGCGCCTTGCATGCGCTCGCTGATGTAGCCGTCACACGGCGCGTCAGTGCCCGCAGAGGCCACAATTTTATGGAACAAATCCGCGCTGATGCCGCCCGAACAGCTGTAGGTGAAGAGCACGCCGCCCGGCTCCAACAGCTTGAATGCCAAACGGTTGATGTCTTTGTAGGCGCGCGCCGCACGGTCGGCATGCGCGGCAGACGGCGCAAACTTGGGCGGGTCGAGCACGATGGCGTCAAACGTGCGGCCTTCTTGAATGAACTGCCGCAACGACGCATTCACATCCGCATCCATCATGGTGGTGCGTGCGGCGTCAAAACCGTTCAACGCAACGTTCGCTTTGGCCAGCTCAATCGCGGGGCCAGACGAATCGATCGACGTCACATGTGCCGCACCGCCCGCTAAAGCGGCCACGGTGAAGCCACCGGTGTAGCAATAGCAATTGAGCACGCGCTGAAACTGCAAGCGACGGGCGTAATCGGCAAACTTCTTACGGCTGTCGCGCTGGTCCAAATAAAAACCGGTCTTGTGTCCCTCAGCCACGTCCAGCGACAACTGCCAACCGTGCTCGCGCAGCACCACACCCGTGGCGCCCTCGCCGCGCAGCCAGCCTGTGACTTCGGGCAAACCTTCGAGCTTGCGCACGTTGGAGTCTGAGCGTTCGTAGAGCTTGGTCAGGCCTGTTTGCGCCAGCAGCTCGTCGGCAATCACAGACTTCCAGCGCTCGGTACCGCATGAGAGAAAAGAGGCCACCAAGATGTCGTCGTAACGGTCCACGATGAGGCCCGGCAAACCATCGGACTCGCCATGAATCAAACGCACGCCATTGCTTTGAATGTCAAATCGGCTGCGCGCTGCAATGGCGCGGGCGATGGACGCTTTGAAGAACGAAGCGTCAATGCGCTGGCCTTCGTCAAAACTCCAAATGCGTGCGCGAATTTTGGAGGCGGGGCTGAACGAAGCCCAGCCGAGGAACTTGCCATCGTTGGCTTCGACCCGCACGGTCTCGCCCGCGTCGCCACTGCCTTTGGCAATGGCGCTGTCAAAAATCCACGGGTGGCGGCGCAGCGCGGAGCGCTCTTTGCCTTCTCTGAGTTTGATCGATTTCATACCGACCATTGTCGTTACTTCTTACGCGCCCTCGGATGCGCCGCGTCATAAGCCTGCGCCAAATGCTGAAAGTCCAGCCGCGTGTACACCTGCGTGGTGGTGATGTTGGCGTGACCCAGCAACTCTTGCACCGCCCGCAAGTCGCTGCTGGACTGCAGCACATGGCTGGCAAACGAATGCCGCAGCATGTGCGGGTGCACGGGGGTCGACAAGCCCGCTTGCAAGCTGCGCTGACGCAGGCGCTGCCAAATGGCTTGCGCCGTCAAGCGCGTGCCGTGCTGGCCAATGAACAAGGCCATTTGATCAGCGGCAGCGGGCTTGACGCCCTGCCCGCGCACGGCGATCCACGCTTGCAACGCCTCCAACGCTTTACGCCCGACAGGCACGCTGCGGCGTTTGCTGCCTTTGCCCAGCACATGGGCATCGCCGCTTTCTAAGTCAATCCAACCTTTGGCGATGGCGCTGGCCTGCACATCCAAGCCCGTCAACTCGCCCACGCGCAAACCACAGCCGTAGAGCAGCTCCACCATCGCCGCATCGCGGCTGTTGAGCCACGGGTCGCTCGCGGGGTCTGTTGGCGTGAAGTCGGCCAACTGCACGGCGTCATCCACGCTCAGCGCTTTGGGCAAGGGTTTGGGCGATTTGGGGGCACGGATGTCTTGCACGGGGTTGGCGCTGATCAAGCCTTCGCGGCCCATCCACACATAAAAACCGCGCCAGCCCGACAAGATCAACGCAATGCCACGCCCGCTGCGACCGCCTGCGTGCATCTGCGACACCCAACGGCGAATGTGCGTGCTCTGCACCGCATCCAGCGCCACACGCGATTGCTCGGCGTAACTGCTGAGTTTTTGCAGATCGAGGGTGTACAGCGCCAACGTGCGCTCGGCCAGTCGCTTCTCAAAGCGCACATGGTCGAGGTAGCGGGCCACCCAATCCATCACGCGGCGCGAAGGTGGCTCAGCGCCCACATGGGTTGATCTGCAAGCCGCATGGTTTAACGCAGCGACGTCAAGGCCGCGCTGGCCAAGTCGCCCAAACGCTCGATGAAATCGGTGCCCATGCCCGCAAAGTAGCGCTCGGGGTCGGGCGAGGCCAACACCAACAAGCCCACCACGGGTTGCTCAACGGCGGTGCGCGGTGTGTCTTGCTCGCGGGTGGCGCGCAGGGCAATCAACGCCACCGACTGGGCCGCACTGGGCTCGACCAGCCAAGTGACGGCTTCAAACGCTTGGTTGGGCCCCACGTAAGGCGTGGTCAGCGCGGCGGCAAACGCTTTGGCGCTGTCGGTCACGCCTGCGACAAAGGCTTCGATCTGAAATGGCTCAGCCACGTCCCACAACTTGATGACCACTTGCGGCACAGCAAATTCGTTTTGAATGCCCTCGGCCACAGCGCGCGGCAGGTCGCGGGCGATGGGGTTCATCAGCAGGGATTTGACCCAACGTTGCAGGTGCGCCATCAGCACCTCGTTTTCGGTGCCGTGACGCATCATGTCCATCATGCGCATCTCCAGCCCTTTGATTTTTTCGCGCAGCATTTCGGCTTGGCGCTCTTGCAGGCTCACTGCGCGTTGGCCGTGGGGGCTGGTGAGTTTGACGGTGGCCAGCAACTCGGCATGGCGGTCAAAAAAATCAGGCGTGTTCACCAAAAAATTGGCGATGTCGTCTTCGGTGATGGGGTTCATGGAGGCGTGAGTCATAAGGTGTCTGGAAGGGTAATGTCGCCGCGAAACACGGTGGTGGCGGGGCCGGTCATGCGCACCGCGCTCTGACCGCCTTGCCATTCGATGGTGAGTGTGCCGCCGTGGGTTTGCACGGTCACGCAAGGGTCTAACAAGCCCCAGCGAATGCCGGTGACCACCGCGGCGCAAGCGCCCGTGCCACAGGCCAAGGTTTCGCCGGCCCCGCGCTCAAACACGCGCAAGCGCACCGCGCCGCGGTTGAGCACTTGCATGAAGCCCGCGTTCACACGTTTAGGGAAAGCGGCATGGTGCTCGATCAACGGGCCTTGCGTCAGCACGGGTGCGGTGTCCACATCGGCCACCACTTGCACGGCATGCGGGTTGCCCATGGAAACCACGCCAACGCGGGGCGTGTCGCCGTTGCTGAGGGGCAATTGCCACGCCAACACCTCGCCAGCCCAAGGCGCAGCAGAAGCCGGCGCATACACCGCTTGGGCGTGTTCAGGCGCAAAGGGAATTTGGGGCAAGTCAAACACGGGCGCCCCCATATCGACCGTCACTTGACCGTCTGGCATTTCTTGCAGCGTGATCACGCCGCCATGCACTTTGACGCGCACCGTGGTTTTGTCGGTCAAGCCCTGCTCGCGCACAAAACGCACAAAGCAGCGCGAGCCATTGCCGCATTGCTCGACTTCGCCACCATCGGCGTTGTGAATCACATATTCAAAATCCACATCGGGCTGAGGCGCGGGACGCACGGTCAAAATTTGATCGGCACCGATGCCAAAGTGGCGATCGGCCAAGAAACGGTAATGGGCAGGGGTGAGGTTCAGGCGCTCGCGGGTCTCGTCCAAGACCACAAAATCGTTGCCTGCGCCCTGCATTTTGGTGAAGCTAATTCGCATCGGTCGATTATCGGACACCGCGTGTCACGCAATGGTCAAGATTTACACGTTTGTGCGTCTATGCTCGCGCCCATCTTTCAACTTCCGACACACAAGGCCAACTCATGCGCATTCCCGCTTGGACCCCCGAACAAAAAGCACAACCCAAAGACTTGACCGACGCCATTTTGGCGCGACGTGGCGGCGAATTCATCAACCTCGACCGTGCCTTGCTGTGGAGCGAGCCCGTGGCGCGCGGCTGGAACGTGTATTTGAAAAACGTGCGCACCGGCCTGCCCACCAGCCGCAAGCTGTGTGAACTGGGCATTTGCACCGTGGCACTGTTGACCGGTGCCGAGTACGAGTACCACCACCACGCCCCCGACTTCTTAACGGCAGGCGGCACCCAAGCCGAACTCGATGCCCTGAACCGTGCGGTAAAAGGCGATGCACGCCAACCCAACACCGACGCAGCCTTGGGCGAGGTCGAGCGTTTGGTGGTGCAATACGCCGCACAAATGACCCGCGATGTGACTGTGCAAGACGCCGTGTTTGCCGCCTTGAAAACCCATTTCAACACCACCGAACTGGTGGAGTTGACCACCGCGATTGCCACCTACAACATGGTGGCGCGCTTCTTGGTGGCCTTGCAAATCACACCCGAGGGCGAGCCGCACCGTTGATGCAGCCCATTCGGAGTGAGAGACAACTCAGTCGACTTTGATGTTGTTGTCTTTCACCACTTTGGCCCAAATGTCCATTTGCTTTTCAATGAACGCACTGGCTTGGGCCGAGCTGCCGCCCGTCACGTCAATGCCTTGCGCATCGAGCTTCTTGGCAACTTCGGGGTTTTTCAGCACTTTGTTGAGTTCTTCGTTCATGCGCTTGACGATTTCAGGTGGCACTTTGGACGAGGCCAGCACCGCCCACCACGCAGGCGCTTCAAAGCCGGGATAGCCGTTTTCGGCCACGGTGGGCACGTTGGGCAGATCCGGCGAACGCTTGCTGGATGTGACGGCCAGAGGGCGCATGCGACCGCTGTCGATGTGCGGCTTGGTCACAAAAACAGAGCCAATGGACAAAGGCACATGGCCCGCCACAGCATCGCTCATCATGGGGCCACCGCCTTTGTAGGGCACATGCGTCCACTCGGCGCCCGCATTTTTGCCCAACAAGGCCATGGCCAAGTGGCCCAAACTGCCGTTGCCAATCGTGCCAAAGCTCACATTTTTCTTGGCCTTGGCCGCCGCCATCACATCGGCAAATGTTTTGTATTCAGAGTTCACATGAGTGGCCAGCACCATGGGCGACGTGCCGACCAGCACCAACGGCACCAAATCTTTTTTGGTATCGAAAGGCATGCTGGGGTTGAGGCTGGGGTTCACGCCGTGCGTGTCAAACACCACCGCAAAGGTGTAGCCATCCGCAGGCGCTTGCACCACTGCAGCCGTGCCGATGACGCCCGATGCGCCACCCCGGTTTTCCACAATCACGCTTTGCCCCAATGCGAGCGACAGCGGCTGCGCGATGATGCGGGCTACTTGGTCTACCGAGCCGCCTGGCGGGAACACCGCAACCAGCTTGATGGGTTGCTTGGTCGGCCAAGCCTGAGCGGCAGCCCACTGCGGTGCGCACAGCGCAGCCAAAGTCAGGGCGCAGCCCAAAGCAGTTTTGAAAGTACGTCGTTGCATGCGAAATCCCAAAGAGTTTTGTCTAAGGCAGAATTGTTCGTGAACGCAGCCCTCCAAACTTTGCGGCTTATACGCAAGGGTAAACACCAAGATGAGGCCTCTCCATAATTGGGCATGGCTCGCACTACCCAACTTTTACACCCCGCCCGCACCGCTGTTGCCGTGCGCCCTGCTGCCACCGTGTTGCTGCTGCGCGATGGCCCCAGCGGCTTAGAAGTGCTGATGACACGCCGCTCCGCCACGGCCAGCTTTGCCCCCGGCGCCTACGTGTTCCCGGGTGGCGGCATTGATGCTGCTGACGCGCAAGCACACCCACACGCCCGACGCCGAGCCACACAAAGCGACTTGCATTTGACGCAAGCCATCGCGGCCATTCGCGAGAGCTTTGAAGAGCTGGGCATCTTGCTGGCCCGCCATGCCAACGGGCAAATGGCCAACGCCGCAGACATCGCCGCGCTGGACCGCCAAGCGTCTGGCGACAAATTTGCCAGCCAATGCGCAGCGCGTGGCCTGACCTTGGCCGCCGACGAAGTGTTTGTGTTGGCGCATTGGATCACCGACCGCGACCTACCCCGTCGCTTTGACGTGCCGTTCTTGGTGGCCCGCATGCCCGACGCGCAAACGCCCGTGGCCGACGAGCAAGAACAGTTCGAGCCCGTGTGGGTGCGACCCGCCGATGCGCTGAGCCGTCACGAGGCGGGCGACTTTTTCATCATCTTCCCCACCATCCGCACCTTGGAGCGGCTGCAGCATTACGCAACGGTCGACAGCGTGTTGGCCGCTTGCGCCAGCGAGCAACCGTGGTTCACCAGTTGCCCGCGGGCGGGCTGGTTGGCAGGTCAAGAAGTGCGCTACATGGAGCACGAGCAGCCATTTGGCGAACTCGCCCTCACCTGCCCCGACGGCCAAATTGCCCACCACCTCGACTGGCAAAGCGACCAGCCCGTGTTGCTGTTGAAAAACGTGCAGCGCCTCACCGCCCCCAACCCCGGCGTGATGACCGGTCCAGGCACCAACAGCTACTTGGTGGGCGACCCCGACACGGGCTACGCTGCCATCGACCCAGGCCCCGCCGATCCAGAGCACTTGGACCGTTTGTGGCGCGCAGCGGGCGGCAACATTCGCCACATCGTCTGCACCCATTCGCACCCCGACCACTCACCCGGCGCCGCGCCACTGCAAGCCCTGTGCGCGCAACACGGCCACACCCCGCCTGTGTTGGGTCTGTCGTCGCAACCCACGGCCCGCGCGCACAGCAGCTTCACGCCTGACCGCGAATTGGCAGATGGCGAGTTGTTGGTCTTGCAAGGCAACGGCACCACCCACACCCTGCGCGTGGTGCACACGCCCGGCCATGCGGCCAATCATTTGTGCTTGGTGCTGGAAGAAGACTGCTTGCTGTTCAGCGGTGACCATGTGCTCAACGGCAGCACCACCGTCATCGACCCGCCAGACGGCAATATGGCCGATTACTTGAATTCGCTCGACAAATTGCTCGCCGCTTGCGCGCAAAACCGCATCGAATTCATCCTGCCCGCGCACGGCTATGTGCTGGGCAACCTGTGGGACGAAGCGCACGATGCGCGGGCTTGCATCACCCACCTGAAAAACCATCGCCTGAAACGCGAAGCCAAAATTTTGGGCGTGATGCAAAAGCACCCAAACGCCAGCATGGACGATTGGGTGCAACTGGCCTATGACGATGTGCCGCCACGGTTGTGGCCCGTGGCCATGCGCTCGCTGTTGGCGCATGTGGAGCGCATTCGCAGCTTAGCCTGACGAGTTCGTTGCCAAGAACACCCGCGCCATGCTGGGGCGCACTTGCTCCCACATGGCTTCGCTCATGTGTGCAGGTTTGTGTTTACTGAACGTGAGGGGCGTTTCTTTTGTGAAGTCACGCATGGCAAACACAATGCAATTGGTGGTGCCCGGCGCGTCAATCGCCCACATGTCGCCTTCAAAAACGGACGAGATCCGGTCTACATACACATCAAGGTACTTGCCAAATCGGTGCAAATTGGCCACAGCCACGCCACCTGATGTCAACACACGGCGACAGTCGGAATAAAACGGGGTAGAGCCCAACTGCTCGGGCATGCCCTTTGGGTCAAACCCGTCGATCATCACCACATCAAACGTTTGCTCGGTGTGCGCCATGAAGTCGGCTGCGTCCATCTGCAGCACTTGAAAACGCGCATCGTCATCGGGAATGCAAAAGCTTTGGCGCAACGCAATGACGTGCGGGTTGATCTCCACCACCGTGATGTGCGTGTCGGGCAAATGCTTGTAGCAAAACTTGGCGAGTGAGCCACCACCCAAACCGACCATCAAGATGCGTTTGGGTTGCGGCTGAAACAGCAGCACACCCATCATCAAACGCGTGTATTCAAACTGCAGCTCGTCGGGCCGCGCCACGCTCATGCGGCTTTGGATGTCGATGTCTGAAAACACCATCGACTTGGCTAATGCGGTTTCGTGCACGATGGGTTTTTCAAAATCGTCGTTGGGCGTTGGGTGTGACATCTCGGTTTTTCAAAAGTGAGATGCACGTCAGCCAAAGCCAACCGAAAAAATCTCGAAAGGAATAAAAGTGTGAAGCTCGCCGATACGCCGGATTCTGTGCACCGTGGTTGCCCACGGCGTGACCGTCATTAATCTGGGCCGAGGGTTGCCCACTCGGCTCGGTGCTACCTACCCGCCAACTCAGCGGACCGCCTCAACGTTGGCCTACTTGGTATTGCTGCGCGTAGAGATTGCCCGTTTCACCCGCACTAAAGCGGCTCGTCTCTGTTGCTCTAATCCTCACCTCACGGTGGAGAGGTGTTACCTCTTACGCTGTCCTACGCAGTCCGGACGTTCCTCCAGTGCCTGGTTTCCCAGATTGCACCAGCG
Source organism: Limnohabitans sp. TS-CS-82 (assembly GCF_002943475.1). Taxonomy (NCBI): domain Bacteria; kingdom Pseudomonadati; phylum Pseudomonadota; class Betaproteobacteria; order Burkholderiales; family Comamonadaceae; genus Limnohabitans; species Limnohabitans sp. TS-CS-82. The sequence goes on from NZ_PTQX01000010.1 coordinate 164,375, forward strand.
ACGGCCTAGCGAGCTTCACAGCTTGATTATCGACTACTGCCGCTTGCCATGAAGGAGCGCAATGTTCATTTCGGCAGACAAAGTGCTTGCATAAAACTTTTCAATCATTTCGACAGACGTTCGTGCATTGCGAGCCAAGGTCAACAAATCGATATTGCCTCCGTAGATCAAACGAAACGTGATGGCCGTATGGCGCAAGCTGTACAACGATCGATCTGTCCCATGTGGCCCTACCTTTAATCCAAGGTCTTTCAAAATCCAGTTCAAACACCACCCAGCGATATCAACCACCATGCGACGGTTTTGTAGCTCGGGGAAAAACACATAGTCATCAGGTTGCCCATACCCGTGAAATTTTTGGTGCTTGAGCAACGTGGCATAAATTTGAACTGCCGCGGGCAAACTCACCGTCGCTGCTTTGTGACGTTTAACCTCAGGCAAGGTCAACCGCAAATACGAATAGCCATTACGAACAACTTCTATGTGCTTGTTCTTTATTTGACGAATATCACCTGGACGCACAAATGTATAGACCATGAAACGGAACAACCAATTCATCTCAATTGGCATTTGGTGATACGCCAGTCGAATCCAACGCGCCTGTCCACCGATCCACTCGCTATACGTCTGATCTCTCAGTTGTTTTGACCTACGCAAGATGGCGCGGTACTCCGTCAATGTGAATGCACCTCTTGAATTAGGCTGCGATTTAAGCGCAGGAAATGATGGCACGGCTGGAAGAATTTTCTTTCGGCACAGCAAGCGCAACACTTTCCTTGTTTGTGCGATGTAGCCTTGTATCGTTGAAATTGTTAAATTCTTCTTAGTCAAAAATCCTATGAAATCTTCCAAAACGCGCTCATCAATTTCATGCAGCGAGTGCCTGCTGAAATACTCAAAAACTACACCTTCCAATCTAATTTTGGTCATGACATAAGTGCCATGCTTAATTTGATCGCGCTGTACTTTTTGTAGCTCTGCAAGCAATACCTCTGCAATCAAATCATGCAATAGATACTGGTTTTGAAAAACAGTTGCGGCCATCAAATCTTCGGCTTGCGGCATACGCATGCCAGACGCTTTTAACTTTTCGAAAAACACATGCGCAAATGCTTTGGCTTCGTCACCGTTTGTCGTTTTCAGACTTTGCGTGATGTATCGACCTTGGTTGTAAAACCGGACTTGCCAATACTTACTGCCTGCAATTCGATAAATTTTTAATGTTTTGGGAAGTCCATCAAGGCTCGTCATGCTCGACTTGATCGGTGCGCTACGAACGCGAGATTGATGGAAATAATCTTCATTGGTCGCATTTGCAATGCTGGGCATCGAGGCGTTCATTGGTGTCCACAGTTCATAAGTTGATTGACTTATGAATTTTTGAGCTCAGCCGCTCAAAAGGCCCTAGTTATATCGAAAGTATTTTTAGATTCTGCAAAAAGGGCAACAACCCTCGTTGCTATCGCCGCTTTGGCTGCATTCGGCGCACAAGCTCAATCTTCTGTCACCATCGACGGTGTCATGGACGCTGGCTACCAAGCCATCAATTACAAAGGCAACTCTGTTACCGGCTTTCAAGGTAACGGCTCTAGCACATCACAAATTAACTTCCGTGGTACATCTGACCTCGGCGGTGGCTTGAAAGCCAACTTCCGCGTTGAAAGCGACTGGAGCACTGTTTCTAACGCTGCTAACACCGGTGCTAAGACAACGCCCGCGACTGGCGTAGACGGTACATTGAACAACGGCGCTACTTTCGGCAACGGCGAATTGCGCGTTGGTTTGGCTGGTGGTTTTGGTTCTGTTGACTTCGGTGCCATCAACCAAAACGGTTTGACCGCCATCTTGTTGGGCCAACCTTTCGGTACAGCCATCGGTGGTGGTTACGCTTCTGCCATCCGCGTGAACGCTGCTGGCTCTGCTGTGCGTGAAGACCAGTCTGTCCGTTACAACACACCTTCTTTCTCTGGCTTTGCTGGTACTTTCTTGAAGTCCAACAAGGAAACCAAAGCAGTTGACAGCACAGCTGTGACTCAAGCTAGCTTCAGCACCTCTTTGGGCGCTTACGACAAGCAAGGCGTGCAAGAAATTGGCGTGACATACGCTAACGGCCCATTGGCTGCCAACTACAACACTGCTAAGTTTGACGCTATTTCAATCGGTACAGGCCGTGAATCCACAGTAAACACTTTGGCTGCTGCTTACACCATGGGCGCTGCTAAGTTCATGTTCTTGAACCAAACCAACAAGACTGACACGAACACTGTCAATACAGCCTACACGTCTGTGGCTGCCACTTACACCATGGGTCAAACCGTGTTGATGGCAAACGTTGGTGGTTTGAAGTCAAAGGCTGGCACATCAAACGGCAAGAAGTCTGACATCATGGGCATCGGCGCTGACTACAACCTGAGCAAAACAGCTGCTGTGTACGCACGTTACGAGTCGATCGACGACAAAGCTGGCGTGATCGCTGCTGCTGCCACCATCGACGGTACAGACACAAAGCGTACACGTACAGCCTTGGGCCTGCGCGTCGCTTTCTAATCCCCAAACTGGCTTAGCCAGTTAAGGATTTAAAAAGTCTAAAACCCCATCACTCGTAAGAGTGGTGGGGTTTTGCTTTTCAGGGATTTCCCTTTGCCAGTCTTCTCTAGAATGCAAGCCACACCTTTACTCAATTCCAATTGGAGCCTCACATGAAAAAGCATTTGTTCGCCTTGGCCATTGCCTCGTTGCTGGCCAGCACCGCCTTCGCGCAAGCCAACGACACCATCGCCAAAGTCAAAGCTTCTGGCAGCGTCACCATGGGCGTGCGCGACTCGTCGGGTGCTTTGTCTTACACCTTAGGTGATGGCAAGTATGTGGGCTATCACGTTGAGATTTGCCAACGCATCATCGACAACCTTGAAAAAGTGGCTGGTAAAAAGCTCGACGTCAAGTACACCTCGGTGACCTCACAAAACCGCATTCCATTGACGGAAAACGGCACGGTGGACATTGAGTGCGGCTCCACCACCAACAACGAAGCTCGTCAAAAGCAAGTGGCTTTCGCGTTCACCACTTACGTGGAAGAAGTGCGAATTGCTGTTCGCGCCAACTCAGGCATCACCTCCATCGGTCAGTTGAACGGCAAGAACGTAGCCACCACCACAGGCACCACCTCTGTGCAACTCTTGCGCAAGAACGAGCGTGCCACTGGCGTTGATTTCAAAGAAGTGTTCGGCAAAGACCACGCAGACAGCTTCTTGTTGCTCGAATCCGGCCGCGCTGATGCGTTCGTGATGGACGGCCAAATCTTGGCTGGCAACATTGCCAACTCTAAGAACCCCGCTGAATTCAAAATCGTGGGCGAAGTGTTGAACGTGGAGCCGATCGCCATCATGTTCCGCAAGGATGACCCGGCTTTCAAGAAATTGGCTGACGACACCATCGCTGGTTTGGCCAAATCAGGCGAGCTCGCCAAGCTGTACGACAAGTGGTTCACGCAAGCCATTCCTCCCAAGAACATCAAGCTGGGCATGCCCGCTAGCGATGCCAACAAGGATGCTTGGAAAAACTTGAACGACAAGCCTGTCGAAGCCTACGCTAAGAAGTAATTTTTAAAAGACAACAAACATGGCACTCGAATGGCAGGTTTTTTTTGAAGACGACGGTGGTGGAAGAACCTACCTCGAGTGGATGTTTGAGGCCTGGGGCTGGACGCTTTCAGTAGCGGGCGGCGCCTGGGTGGTGGCCATGTTGTCGGGATGCCTGATTGGCATTCTTCGTACCTTGCCCCAAGACACACGTTTTAACGTGTGGCTGACCCGATTCGCCAACGTGTGGGTGGAGCTGTTTCGCAACATTCCCGTGTTGGTTCAAATTTTTCTCTGGTACTTTGTGTTGCCCAAGGTCTTTCCGGCCATGCAACAAGTGCCGGGGTTTGTATTGGTGGTGTTGGGCCTAGGCTTCTTCACCTCCTCGCGCGTGGCCGAGATGCTGCGTGCTGGCATTCAAGCCATGCCACGCGGCCAGCGTTATGCGGCCATGGCCATGGGCTTTACCACTTGGCAAACGTACCGTTATGTGCTGCTGCCCATTGCGTTTCGCACCATTTGGCCGCCGCTCACCAGCGAGTCGATGAACTTGCTCAAAAACTCATCGGTGGCCTTTGCGGTGTCGATTGCCGAACTCACCATGTACGCCATGCAAGTGCAAGAAGAAACCTCGCGTGGCATTGAGGTGTACTTGGCCGTGACGGCGCTGTACACCGTGTCCGCCTTTGCTGTGAACCGTGTGATGGCCCTCATTGAGCGCCGCATGCAAATCCCTGGCCTTGTGGTGGCGGGTAATGTCAGCGGGGGGCACTGAACATGAGCGCACTCGATTTCTCTTTTGTCGACTGGGACATCTTCAGCAAGTTTGTGTTGAAGGGCATGTTGTTCAGCATCGAGCTGACCATCGTGGCCACGATTGGCGGCATTGTGTTTGGCACGATATTGGCGCTCATGCGCTTGTCGGGCAACAAGGCGCTTGAGCTGCCCGCTGTCATCTATGTGAATGGCATGCGCTCCATCCCCTTGGTGATGGTGATTCTGTGGTTCTTCTTGCTGATCCCGTTTTTGATTGGCCGCTCCATCGGCGCGGAGCTGTCAGCCACGATCACCTTTGTGGCCTTTGAAGCAGCGTACTTCAGCGAAATCATGCGGGCGGGCATTCAGTCCATTCCGCGTGGTCAGGTGATGGCGGGCCAAGCTTTGGGCATGACCTACAGCCAAAACATGCGCCTCATTGTGTTGCCACAAGCCTTTCGCAACATGATTCCGGTGTTGCTCACGCAAACCATCATCTTGTTCCAAGACACCTCCTTGGTCTATGCCATCGGTGCCTATGACTTGCTCAAGGGCTTCGTCACCGCAGGCAAGATTTATGGCCGCGTGGAAGAGGTGTACATCTTGGCCGCCTTGGCATATTTCGTGATTTGTTTTGGCCTCTCGGCCCTCGTGCGTCGCTTGCAAGCGCGCATTGCCATCATTCGCTAAAAGTAATGCCAAGCATGCGCGTTGACATTCATTGGAGTTCGCTGTGATTGAATTGAAAAATGTTTCCAAGTGGTACGGCCCCGTGCAGGTGCTGAACAACTGTTCCACCAACATCCAAAAGGGTGAAGTGGTCGTGGTTTGCGGCCCCTCAGGCTCAGGTAAGTCCACCCTCATCAAAACCATCAATGCCTTGGAGCCATTCCAACAAGGCGAAATTTTTGTAGACGGCATCGCCGTCCACGGCAAAGACACCGACCTGCCCAAACTGCGCAGTCGCGTGGGCATGGTGTTTCAGCACTTCGAGTTGTTCCCACATTTGTCGGTGACCGAAAACCTGACCATTGCGCAGCAAAAAGTGTTGGGCCGCAGCGAAGAAGAAGCACACGTACACGGCTTGAAATACTTGGAGCGCGTGGGCCTGATGGCACACAAAGACAAGTTCCCAGGTCAACTCTCAGGCGGCCAACAACAACGCGTGGCCATTGCCCGTGCCTTGAGCATGGACCCCATCGTGATGTTGTTTGACGAACCCACCTCCGCACTCGACCCCGAGATGGTGGGCGAGGTGTTGGACGTGATGGTGGACTTGGCCAACGAGGGCATGACCATGATGTGCGTGACCCACGAAATGGGCTTCGCCCGCAAAGTGGGCAGCCGCGTGATCTTCATGGATGTGGGCGGCAAGGTGTTGGAAGATTGTTCGAAAGACGAGTTCTTCAACCACCCAGAAAACCGTCAGCCACGCACCAAAGAGTTCTTGAACAAGATCTTGGCGCACTGATTTTTGTTTTCGCTTCGGGGAGGGGTGCGCAGCTTGGGTACGGCGGCTTCCTCATAATGGGTACATCAAATCGTCAGCCGCCGTACCCAAGCCGCGCAACTGGTTGGGTTTGGAATATTTCAGGCGAGCATGTTTGCGTTAGCTAGCGCTAGCTTTCTACGAGCACCGATGATGGTTATCGCTACAACGCTGCTTTACCAACCGTCCTAACTAAACATTTGTCAGCCGCAGTCTGCGGGTAGAGGCCTTGGGCCGGTGACGATTTTAGGTACCCCTCATGAGGAACCGGCCCAAGGCCTCTGCCCACAGCTAGCTCAGAGAAAAACAGAAGACAATAAAAGCATGACGCAAGAACTCACCATCACAAGACCCGACGACTGGCACCTGCACGTGCGCGATGGCGCTGCACTCAACACCGTGGTGCCCCACACCGCCGCCGAATTTGGCCGCGCCATCATCATGCCCAACCTCAAGCCCCCCGTCACCACGGCGGCCCAAGCGCTTGCGTACAAACAACGCATCTTGGCCGCCGTGCCTAAAAGTGCCGAGGGTGGCGTGAACTTCGAGCCTTTGATGACGCTCTACCTCACCGACAACTTGCCCGCCGACGAAATCGCGCGCGCCAAAGACGCAGGCGTGGTCGCTACCAAGCTTTACCCAGCAGGTGCCACCACCAACAGCGATGCGGGTGTGACGGACATGCGCAAGACCTACAAAACACTCGAAGCCATGCAAAAGGCGGGCATGTTGTTGTTGGTGCACGGTGAAGTCACCAGCCCCGACATCGACTTGTTCGACCGCGAAGCCGTGTTCATCGACACCCAGCTCATTCCGCTGCGCAAAGACTTCCCCGAACTCAAAATTGTGTTCGAGCACATCACCACCGCCGAAGCCGCGCAATACGTGGCCTCTGCAGACAAGTACACCGGTGCCACCATCACCGCGCACCACTTGCTGTACAACCGCAACGCCATCTTCACCGGCGGCATTCGCCCACACTATTACTGCTTGCCCGTGTTGAAGCGCGAAACACATCGCCAAGCTTTGGTGAAAGCAGCTATCAGTGGCTCGCCCAAATTCTTCTTGGGCACCGACAGCGCGCCACACCCTGCACAGCTCAAAGAACACGCCACAGGCTGCGCCGGTTGTTACACCGCGCACGCCGCCATGCCCATGTATGCCGAAGCGTTTGACAACGCAGGCGCACTCGACAAACTCGAAGGCTTTGCCAGCTTTCATGGCGCAGACTTCTACGGCTTGCCACGCAACACCGGCACGCTCACGCTGCGTAAAGAAAGCTGGACACCCCCCGAGAGCTTTGCGTTTGGCGAAGCTGATTTGAAGCCTCTGCGCTCTGGCGAGGCCTTGCCTTGGCGCGTGGTTTAAAGAAGCCCGCAACCACCTCAGCCGCAACGCGTACACCCAACACGGCCCGTTGCAGCAATGCTGTTGCTGACGCTAACCGGCCAGCCGTGTTTGGTGGCGATCTCCTGTCAGATATTGATTGGTCTCAACCGTGGTTCGTGCCGTGGCGCGAACTCGGTGAGCCAACAGCACATCGCGCGATACAACAGCAAAGCGTGGCTGAAGCTCTTAACGCAAGAGCACTTGGCGTCGCCAACGACGTGACGTTCGTCCCCCAATCAGCCCTGCCCGAAGGCCAAGCCTACGAAGACTTCATCTTCAAAACTGCCCAAGTGCCCACCAGAGATGGTCTGCATGATTTTTTCAACGGCCTGTGTTGGCACCGCTTCCCGCTGGCCAAACGTCGTTTGAACCAGTTGCAAGCGGCAGAAATCGACAACCAAGGCATTCGCCATACGCGTGGTCCTGTGCGCGATGCACTCACCTTGTTCGACGAAAACGTGGTGCTCATGCACGCGCCCGACGACGTGTGGGCCGCGCTGCAAGCGCGTGATTGGCTCAGGCTGTTTGTGGACTTGCGGGCCCAATGGCAGCAGGTGCATCTGGTGCTGTTTGGCCACGCCTTGCTTGAGAAATTGGTCACGCCCTACAAGTCCATCACGGCGCATGTGTATCGCGTGGACCGTGACATCAATCCGCAAGATGAAGCCGCGCTGGATGCGTGGTTGGTGCAAGACTTGCAACCCGCCAAACTCGCCACCAAACCCTACGAGCCGCTGCCCATTCTGGGCGTGCCGGGTTGGTGGCCAGCGAATGCTGAACGCGCCTATTACGAAGACGTGAATGTCTTTCGTCCCAAGCGCGAGACCGTTGCCAAAACCGCGCATGACTTTGCCTAGTTTTCGTGTGGTTTTTAGAAGTCTAGCCATTGAATTGCACGAATTCGCCCCTACCATCCGCCAGAGCGGACTTCTTCATTCCCCGCTGAAAAGGAAATCATGAAACGCATTCTTCTGTTCGTCCTCACCAACCTCGCCGTCATGGTGGTGCTGGGGGTCGTCGCCAGTTTGCTTGGCGTCAATCGCTACCTCACCGCCAACGGTTTGAACCTGTCTGCCTTGCTGGGTTTCTCGCTCATCATGGGTTTTGGCGGCGCCATCATTTCGCTCTTGATGAGCAAGCCCATGGCCAAGTGGAGCACCGGCGCACACGTCATCAACCAACCTAGCAACCAAGACGAAGCTTGGTTGGTCAGCGTGGTGCAACGCTTGTCTGAACGCGCGGGCATTGCCATGCCCGAAGTCGCTATCTATGAAGGCGAGCCCAACGCGTTTGCCACCGGCGCCTTTAAAAACTCGGCCTTGGTGGCGGTGTCCACGGGCTTGCTGCAAGGCATGACCAAAGAAGAAATTGAAGCCGTGTTGGGCCACGAGATTGCCCACGTCGCGAACGGCGACATGGTCACATTGACGCTCATCCAAGGCGTGCTCAACACCTTTGTGGTGTTCTTGAGCCGCGTCATCGGCTACTTTGTCGACAACATGCTGCGCAGCAAAGACGACGAGTCCACCGGCCCTGGCATGGGCTACTACATCACCAGCTTCGTGCTGGACATCGTGCTGGGCTTTGTAGCAAGCATGATCGTGGCGTGGTTCAGCCGCCACCGCGAGTTCCGTGCAGACGAAGGTTCGGCCCAGCTCTTGGGCAACAAGCAACCCATGATCAACGCCTTGGCCCGTTTGAACAGCATGCAAGCCGGCAACTTGCCGCCTAGCGTGGCAGCCATGGGCATCACGGGTGGCTTGGGCAAGTTGTTTGCCTCGCACCCGCCGCTGGAAGAGCGCATTGCCGCGTTGCAAGCGGCGCGCTAATTTTTGAACGCGCCTAACTCCCCCTGGACGGTCGCCCCTGTGCAAGCAGTGGCGACCGTTGCCATTCAGCCTGCTGCTGAACTCACACCTGCGCAAAAACGCTTCAACACCTTGTTGGCGCGTGTGTCGGCGTTGTCGGATTCCATCGCCACGCTAGAGGCTTTGTCTACACAACACCGCAGCAGTCACTTGAGTGCGATGAGCGCTTTGAAGAGCCAAGAAGACGCAGCGCGTAAAAACCTCTTGTTATTTTTAGATGCGCGGTTGCACGAAGCAGAGCTAACCGCCACACACCGACGCAGCGCTATGCAACTCATCCTTGCTTTGTGTGAAGCGCTGGAGCACAAACAAGATCCGCAAGTTCAAGCCGTGTTCAACCAGCACCACAGCGAAGAAGACGCACAAGCCTTGGCCGAAGAAGCCCGCGCCGGTGCCGAGCATGCCAAAGCCGTGTTTGAAGATTTATTCGGCAAGCCCTTGCATGGCGCGGATGACTTACATACGGCAGAGGCCGTGTTTGAAGCCGGCCTGCGCCAATACCGCGAACAGCAACAACGCCTCGAAGACAAGCGCCAAGCCAAGAAGGCCAAGAAGAAACCAGCAGCCCGTCAGCTCAAAGACGCACAACAAAAGATGGATGCCAACACCGCGCTGCGCACCGTGTATCGCCAGCTCGCCAGTGCCTTGCACCCCGACCGCGAGCCCGATGAGGCCGAGCGCTTGCGCAAGACCGCGTTGATGAGCGAAGTCAATGCTGCGTATGACCGCAAGAATTTGTCGGAGTTGCTCAAGCTGCAATTGCAGCTTGCACAGATCGACAGCGCGGCTTTGAGCCGCATCGCCGACGACAAACTCAACGCCATGTGTCTGCTGCTCAAAGAACAAGTGGAAGCGCTGGAAGAAGACGAAGCCCAAGCCCAGTTTGAAATTCGCCACTACCTGGGCGTGAACGAGCTTGACCACATCAGCGCCGAGAGCTTGGCGCGCGCACTGGCCATTCAGTTGCGCGACAAAGAGCACGAGGTAGACACGCTAGAGCGTGACCTGCGCCGCATTCAAAACGAAGCCGAGCTGAAACGCTGGCTCAAAGAGCAAGCGCAGTTGGCCAAAGAAGCGCGGGCTGAGCTGACGGATTTGGACCGCTTGCTGTACCGATAAAAAGAAACAGCGCCCAAGATGGGCGCTGTGAAGCGTTAAGTTGCTGAGTGCTTAACCCGGAATATTGGGCTCAACCAGCCTAGCCAATTGCTCCAGCGACTCCTGCCATCCGAGGTAACACATCTCCAAAGGAATGACATCTGGAATGCCTGCTTGGGTGACGTTCAACGCCGTGCCGCAAATCACGGGTGTCAGCGAAACCGTGACCTCCATGGTGCCTGGCAAGTTGGCATCGTCAAACTTGTCGTTGTAGCGAATGCGTTGGTTGGGCACAAGCTCAAGGTACTCGCCACCAAACGAATGGCCGTTGCCGCTGCCGAAGTTGTGAAACGACATCCGGAATGTGCCACCTACTTTTGCGTCGAGATGATGCACGGTGCAAGTAAAGCCATAGGGTGGCAGCCACTTGGCCAAAGCGCCGCCTTCTAGAAAAGCGCGATAGACCTTGTCGGGTGACGTTTTCAGAACGCGGTGAAGGTGAATGGTGCGGCTGGACATGTCAGACTTTCTTCAAAGATGGATGTATGCGTTCAGCGCTTCAACGCTCAAACAGGCAAATAACCTTCCACCGACAAGTACCGCTCACCCGTGTCGTAGTTAAAGCCAAGCACAGTCGCGCCTGCTGGAATTGCAGGCAGCTTCTGCGCAATCGCGGCCAGCGTCGCGCCCGAAGAAATGCCGACCAACAAACCTTCTTCCGCAGCGCTACGGCGGCCCATTTCGCGGGCAGCGTCAGCCTCCACTTGAATCACGCCGTCAAGCAACGCGGTGTCCAAGTTTTTAGGAATGAAGCCAGCGCCAATGCCTTGGAGGGGTGGGGCGCTGGTGCACCACCTGAGATGACGGGCGAGGCCGTGGGCTCCACCGCATACACCTTCAAGTTAGGCCACTTGGCTTTGAGCACTTTGGCCGCACCTGTTAAGTGGCCGCCCGTGCCCACGCCGGTGATGAGCACGTCTACGCCTTCAGGAAAGTCCGCGATGATTTCTTGTGCGGTGGTGCGTGTGTGCACCTCGATGTTGGCGGGGTTTTCAAACTGTTGTGGAATCCACGCGCCGGGTGTTTGTGCGGCCAGTTCTTCGGCGCGGGCGATGGCACCTTTCATGCCTTTTTCGCGTGGCGTCAAATCAAACGATGCGCCGTAGGCCAGCATCAAGCGGCGGCGCTCGATGCTCATGCTGTCGGGCATGACCAAGATGAGTTTGTAGCCTTTCACAGCAGCCACCATCGCCAAGCCCACGCCTGTGTTGCCCGAGGTGGGCTCGATGATGGTGCCGCCTGCTTTGAGCGCGCCCGATTTTTCAGCGGCTTCGACCATGGCCAACGCGATGCGGTCTTTGATGGAGCCACCGGGGTTGGTGCGCTCGGACTTGATCCACACCTGATGTGTGTTGCCAAACAGGCGGTTGATGCGGATGTGGGGCGTGTTGCCGATGGTGTCTAAAACGCTGTTGGCTTTCATGGGTTGCTCCTAGAAGAAATGAGTTGTCGTGCGACGGCTTCACCGACTTTAATGCCATCCACGCCCGCCGACAAAATGCCGCCCGCATAACCCGCGCCTTCACCAGCTGGGTAAAGGCCAAAGAGCGTTGGGCTTTGCAGTGTGTCGTCTTCACGGGCAATGCGCAGGGGCGATGAGGTGCGTGTTTCCACGCCCGTCATCACCGCGTCGTGCATGTCAAAGCCTTTGATTTTTTGGCCGAACACCGGCAGCGCTTCGCGCATGGCGGTGATGGCGTACTCGGGCAGGGCGCTGTTGAGGCTGACCATCTTCACGCCCGGTTTGTACGAAGGCTCGACGTTGCCCAAGGCGGTGGAGGCGCGGTCGGCCACAAAGTCGCCCACCAACTGCGCGGGCGCTTCGTAGCTGCTGCCACCTAGTGTGTAGGCGTGGGCTTCGAGTTGGCGTTGCAGCACGAGGCCTGCGAGTGGGTGGTAGCCGCCGGGTGCATCGTGTGTGGTGTGGCGCACGGCGTTGCCAAGCTCTTGGCCCAGCTCGGCTTCAAAGGCGGCGGGGTCGGTGGGGTAGTCGCTGGGGTCAATGCCCACCACGATGCCTGCGTTGGCGTTGCGCTCGGCGCGTGAGTATTGGCTCATGCCGTTGGTCACCACGCGGCCTGCTTCGCTGGTGGCGGCCACCACGGTGCCACCGGGGCACATGCAAAAGCTGTACACGGCGCGGCCGTTTTCGGCGTGGTGCACCAGCTTGTAGTCGGCTGCGCCCAGCAGCGGGTGGCCCGCGTGTTGGCCCCAACGTGCGCGGTCAATCACGCCTTGTGGATGCTCAATGCGCACGCCCACTGAGAACGGTTTGGCCTCCATCGCCACCGCATGGCGATGCAGCATGGTGAACGTGTCACGCGAGCTGTGGCCCAGCGCCATCACCACATGGTGGGTGGGTAGGGTGTAAGTCTCGCCGGTGGCGTGGTTGTGAATACGCAGGGCTCGGATGGCTCGGGGTGCAGGCGCGTTGCGTGCGTTGTACGCATGGCTCGGGTTGTCTTCATAGTCGATATCCACCACGCGTTGCTCAAAGCGCACCTCACCACCGAGGCGGATGATTTCTTCGCGCAAGCCTTCCACCACTTTCACCAGCTTGAAGGTGCCGATGTGCGGGTGCGCGGTGAACAAAATTTCTTCGGGCGCGCCAAAGCGCACAAACTCGTGCATCACCTTGCGGCCCAAGTGGCGCGGGTCTTTGATTTGGCTGTACAGCTTGCCGTCCGAGAACGTGCCTGCACCGCCTTCGCCAAACTGCACATTGCTCTCGACGTTCAAAATCTTTTTGCGCCACAAGCCCCACGTGTCTTTGGTGCGTTGACGCACGGTGGTGCCGCGCTCAATCACGATGGGCTTGAAGCCCATTTGCGCCAACACCAGCGCCGCAAAAATACCGCAGGGTCCAAAGCCCACCACCACGGGGCGTTCGCCCTCGTTCTTACCCCAGTCGCCCGGTGCATGGGCAGGCGCGTGCCACGACATGTCAGGCGTGGGTTGGATGTGTGAGTTCTTTTCGTACTTGGCCAGCAGTGCAGCTTCTTGCGATGCGTCAGCCAAGATGATGTCCACGATGTAGACCACCAGCAAGTTTTGCTTGCGTGCGTCAAAGCTGCGTTTGAAAACATCCAGCGTGGCGATGGCGTCTGTTGAAAGCCCCAATGCTTCAGCAGCGAGCGTGCGAAGTGCATCAATCGGGTGAGGTGGAAGCTGGCGGTCTGCCTCGGTTTCAGCGGGCGCATCGGCGGCGCGGCGTTCTTCTACGGGAAGGGCAGACAGCGGGAGTTTGAGTTCGGAGAGTCGAATCACAAGCGTGTGGCCCGTGGTGATCGGGCAAGTTATGTCGAGGGGCTTGATTATCTCTTGATCTCAAAGACGCACAGCCAAAATAAAAACCCCACCACTCTTGCGAGTGATGGGGTCTTAGACTTTTAAATCCTTAACTGGCTAAGCCAGTTTGGGAATTAGAAGTTGTAGCGAACGCCGACAGCTGTACGTGTACGTGTATCGTTACCTGCTGCTTTAGTAAAGTTACCGTTACCTGCGGCAGAGATCACACCTGCTTCGTCTTTGATCGACTCGTAACGAGCGTACAAAGCAGTCATCTTGCTCAAGTTGTAGTCAGCACCCAAACCAGTAATGGTTGACTTCTTGCCATTGAAATCACCAGCTTTGGCTTTCAACGAACCTGTAGTCGCCATCAACACGGTTTGACCCATGGTGTAAGTTGCTGACAACGCTGTGTAAGCTGTGTCGACAGTTGTTGCTGTTGTCGCTGCGCCAGTGTTTTTGTTTGTTTGGTTCAAGAACATGAACTTCGCTGCGCCCATGGTGTAGTTGGCACCCAAAGTGTTAACTGTGGACTCTGTTACGCCAGCGCCGACAGATTTGCTATCTTGCTTCAAGCTGCTGTAAGAAGCGGCCAATGGACCATTTGCATAGTTCACGCCGATTTCTTGCGAACCCAATTTGTCGTAGGCACCCAATGCAGCGTTGAAGTTGGTGTCAGCGGCAACGCCTGTACCTGTTTTAGTTTGCTTGTTCGATTTGTAGAAAGAACCTGTAAAGCCGCTGAATGTCGGTGTCAAGTAGCGGAATGCATTGTCGTCACGAACCAACGATGCCGCAGCGTTCACACGGTAGATGGAGCCGTATCCGCCACCAATCGCTGTGCCGAAAGGTTGGCCTGTGCCTGTTGTCGTCAATGTGTTGAATGCCAAATGACCGATCGTCACAGCACCAAATTTGCCAGACAAACCAGTGCTCAGCTCGCCGTTACCGAAAGTACCAGTAGTAGCAGATGCGTCACCAGCAGTAGTAGCAGTGGCTGCACCAGTGTTTGCAGAACGGCTGACCACGTTCCAGTCTGTACCGACGATGAAGCTAGCTTTCAAGCCGCCGCCTAGGTCTTCTGTGCCCAAGAATTTGAAGCCAGAGGTGCTAGAGCCGTTACCGTTGAAGCCGGTAACTGATGTACCTTTGTAATCGATGGCTTGATAGCCAGCGTCCATAGTACCGATGATCTGAACGGAAGATTGAGCTTGTGCGCCGAATGCGGCCAAAGCGGCGATAGCAACGAGGGTTTTTTTCATTTCAAGGTTCTCCAAGGTTTGAACAGGGGCTCCAGACTTTCCAGAGCCAACCTCCGTTTTCGGGAAGTTGGCGCTATTGAACCAGACAGCTCGGCAAGATTCCACGACAAAGTCTAAAAATAGGGTTTCCATGTTGCTTTGATGCAACAAAGCGGGTCTCTCTACATGGCAAACCCTAGGAAATACGCCACAAATACAGAAACCCTTAAACAACGTCATTAGGTATTGACGGATTTAAACTCAATGACATGGATGCTCTTCTTATTGCCGCTGACAGTGCCCTGCGCACCGTGTTTGCCCACCATCACGCTAAACGCGCAAACCCAAGCCACGCAACAGGCTCACCCTTGAGCGGCGCCATGGCCGCGCTCATGTCTGAAACCGAAAAGCGCGAAGCTGCCGCATTGATGCGGGTCAACCATGTCGGCGAGGTCTGTGCACAAGCCTTGTATACAGCCCAAGCACTGGCCACACGCGATGGCGCGTTGCGCCAGCACCTCACCGAGGCTTGTGATGAAGAAACCGACCATTTGGCGTGGACCGAAGAGCGCCTGAAGGAGCTAGGCGGGCGCACCAGCTGGCTGAACCCGCTTTGGTATTTGGGTGCATTCGGTATTGGCTATGCGGCAGCCAAGCTGGGCGGCGATCGCATTAGCCTTGGTTTTGTGGTCGAAACCGAGCGCCAAGTCGAAGCGCATTTGCAAAGCCATCTGCACCGATTGCCCGAGAAAGACAGCGCCTCACGCGCCATCGTGGCCACCATGAAGGCCGATGAAGCGCGTCACGCACAAGAAGCGCTGGCGGCAGGCGCCGCCGAATTGCCCGCCCCCGTCAAAGGCCTGATGAAGTTGGCCGCCAAAGTGATGACGGGCGTGGCACATCGGGTTTAAAGTAGTGGCATGCGACTCAATAGCGATCAAGTCCAAGCCATCAAACAAGCAGCACAACAGGTGTTGGGTGAGGATGCGCGCGTCACCCTGTTTGGCTCACGCACCAACGACGCACTACGTGGCGGTGACATTGATTTGCTGTTTGAAACATCACGTCAACTTGACAACCGCGTGACCGCTACAGGAAGCCTTTACGTCGCACTGATTCGCCGTTTAGGGGACCGCAAAATTGATGTGGTGCTGAAAGATGGCGCAACGCCAGACGCACCCGTGATGCGCGTTGCACGCGAGACTGGCGTGTTGCTATGAGCTTGTTGTATCTGCCTGAGCACGCCCAAGCAATGAAGAGGGCTTCGCAACGCGCTGGTGCACGAGTACATGCACGATGCGCATATCTTTTTAGAAAACCTGCTGGCCGCCAACCCAGCTTGCGAGTTGTTCTTCAACACCATTGAGCTGATGGACAAAGAACTTCGCCGTCTGGGTTTACTTTCTTCTTAGACCTCCACCACCTCAAAACTGGTGGTGATCTCGGCTGTTTTGCCCAGCATGATGCTGGCGGAGCAGTATTTGTCATGGCTCATGGCGATGGCGCGTTCCACGGCCAAGGCGGGAATGGCTTTACCGGTCACGGTGAAGTGCATGTTAATTTGGGTGAACACCTTGGGGTCGACGTCAGCGCGCTCGCTGCTGATTTTCACGCTACAGCCGCGCACGTCATGGCGACCCCGCTTCAAAATGAGCACCACGTCGTAAGCGGTACAGCCGCCTGTGCCCGCTAACAACATTTCCATGGGGCGCGGTGCCAAGTTTTGGCCACCGTTTTCGGGTTTGACCGCATCAGGCGCGCCATCCATCGCCACAACGTGGCCGCTGCCAGTTTCTGCCACAAAACCCATGCCTGAGCGGGTGCCTGAGTTGCCGGTCCAGCTGACGGTGCATTCCATGTTTTTCTCCTAAAAATTGATGCGCAATTGTCTGACAAATGTTGCACTGCAACAGAAAATGTATACACTAGAGGCTTGTCTCCTCCACCCTCAAAAGTGGATTCAGCCCCGAGTTGCAAAACTCGGGGTTTTTTTTCGCCTGCGTGCATTCGCAAGCCTGATTTTTTCATAAGAGACAATTAGGGCATGTCTACCCGCACCCCCAAGCCCCGCGCCCTGCAGCCCGCCGATTACCTGAAAAAAATCTTGACCGCCCGCGTGTACGACGTGGCCGTTGAGTCAGCGCTGGAAGTGGCGAAAAACCTCAGTCGCCGTTTGCACAACACCGTGCTCCTCAAGCGCGAAGACCAGCAACCTGTGCACAGCTTCAAGCTGCGCGGCGCCTACAACAAGATGGCGCACCTCACGCCCGCCCAGCTGAAGAAAGGCGTCATTTGCGCCTCAGCGGGCAACCACGCCCAAGGCGTGGCGTTGGGGGCCAGCCGCTTGGGCACCAAGGCCGTGATCGTCATGCCCACCACCACGCCCAGCGTGAAGATTGAAGCCGTTAAGGCTTTGGGTGGCGAGGTGGTGTTGGCGGGCGAGAGCTATTCCGACGCCTACCAACACGCGGCCATGTTGGAAAAGAAAAACGGCATGACCTTTGTGCACCCCTTTGACGACCCCGATGTCATCGCCGGCCAAGGCACGATTGCCATGGAAATGCTGCGCCAGCTGCAAGGCTTGAACATTCACAACCTAGATGCCGTGTTTGTCGCCATCGGCGGCGGCGGCCTGATTGCGGGCGTGGCCAACTACATCAAGGCCGTGCGCCCCGAAATCAAAGTGATTGGCGTGCAAATGGACGACTCGTCGGCCATGATGCAGTCGGTGGCCAAAGGCAAGCGCGTCACGCTCAGCGACGTGGGCTTGTTCTCTGACGGCACTGCCGTGAAGTTGGTGGGCGAAGAGACCTTCCGAGTGTCCAAAAACTTGGTCGACAGCTACATCACGGTGGACACCGATGCCGTGTGCGCCGCCATCAAAGACGTGTTTGTGGACACCCGCAGCATCGTCGAGCCGGCAGGCGCGTTGGCCGTCGCCGCGATCAAACAATACGTGGCCGAGCACAAGACCAAGGGCGAAACCTACGCCGCCATTTTGTGCGGCGCGAACATGAACTTCGACCGCCTGCGCTTTGTGGCCGAGCGCGCCGAAGTGGGTGAAGAACGCGAAGCCTTGTTTGCCGTGACCATTCCCGAGCAACCTGGCAGCCTGCGCCGCTTTTGCGAGCTGATTGGCAAGCTGCCCAGCTTTGGCGGCAGCAAATCGCCCCGCAATGTGACCGAGTTCAATTACCGTATGAGCGACCAAGCCAAGGCTCACGTTTTTGTGGGTTTGACGACGGGCGTGAAAGGCGAAAGCAGCAAGATTGCGAGCCATTTCACCAAAAGCGGGTTCGATTCGATTGACCTCACGCACGACGAACTGGCCAAAGAGCACATCCGCCACATGGTGGGCGGCCACTCGTCGCTCGCGCACGAAGAACGCATCTTGCGTTTTGAGTTCCCCGAACGCCCCGGCGCGTTGATGAAGTTCTTGCTGGCCATGCGCCCGGGCTGGAACATCAGCCTCTTCCATTACCGCAACCAAGGCGCGGACTACGGCCGCATCTTGATGGGCTTGCAGGTGCCCAAAGCGGACAACAAGGTATTCACCAAATTCTTGGGCGAATTGGGCTACCCCTTTGTGGAAGAAACCCTCAACCCCGCTTATCGCTTGTTTTTACAGCGCTAGACGCAGTCCCAATTTGGGACTATTATTCACCTATGCGTGTCATTGCTGTCAAAACTTTGCGAGACTTCAGCGTCAAACATCCACAAGCGAAGCAAGCCTTGCTAGCTTGGCACGATGAGGCGAGCAAAGCCAGTTGGCAAACGCCCGCTGACATCAAGCGACATTTCGCCAGCGCCAGTTTTGTGGGCAACAACCGCGTGGTGTTCAACATCAAAGGCAATGACTTTCGATTGATTGTGGCGATGGCCTACAAACTGGGCGTGATTTACATCAAATTCGTTGGCACACACGCGCAATACGACACGGTAGATGCAAATACCGTCGACATGAATTGAAGGAGCACGACATGGACATCAAACCCATTCGCACCGAAGAAGACTACAAGGCAACACTCAAGGAAGTAGCCGCACTGATGGAAAGCGACCCTGCACTGGGAACGCCTGACGGTGACCGCCTTGATGTATTGGTGACGCTCGTTCAAGCATTCGAAGCGCGTCACTACGCCATCGATTTGCCAGATCCCATTGAAGCCATCAAATTTCGAATGGAGCAGCAAGACCTTAAGCCTAAAGATCTTGAGCCCATGATCGGAAGGATCAATCGTGTTTACGAAATTTTGAACCGCAAGCGTCCTTTGACCATGGGCATGGTTCGCAAATTACATGCGGGTTTGGGAATTTCAGCCGAATGCCTGATCGGCTGATTACTTCTTAGCTGGCAAATCCAGTGTCAACGCAGGCGGGCCATCGATCCCCGCACCCAAGCTAACGCGCTTGGCTTCGGTGCGTTGCAACACCAAGCCATCGGCCACCGCAGCCCCCACACGAAAGGGTTTGGCAGGTTTACCGTCGACCGCGATAAGGGCAGCGCCTGCATTGGGTCCGCCATCCAAAACGCCGAGCAACTGAAAACGACTCGCTAAGCTGGGCGCTGCCGCTGCTTGCACAGACACAGCGCCTAAGCTGCGCGCGGCTGCCGTGGTGTCCACCTCAGGCAAAGCTTGCGGGGCGGCCATGGCGGAGCTGTGCACTTGCCCGCCCGCTGACCAGCGCAAGCCCCAGCTCACTGCGCTGAACGCCACACCAGCCCACACGGCGACGGTCAAGGCCTTCAACAGCCAAGCATTGGACAAACCACGCCCGAATGAGCGCGAGGACACAGCAGCAAAGGAGAGGCGTTGGCGAAGCATGCGCGGATTATGATTCATGCTTGACCGTGAACTTGTGAGCCCCTTGATGACCACCCTCCCCCACCCAACACCCACCCAACACCCACGTCAAAGCCAACGCGGCTTCACGCTGATTGAGTTGATGGTGGTGCTCGCCATCATTGGCGTGCTCGCCGCGCTCGTGGTGCCCAACGTGCTCAACCGCGCAGACGACGCCCGCGTGACCGCCGCCAAAACCGACGTGGGCAACCTGATGCAAGCCCTCAAGCTCTACCGCTTGGACAACCAGCGCTACCCCGCCCCCGAACAAGGTTTGCAAGCCCTGGTGGTGCAGCCCACCACCGGCCCAGCGCCGCTGAACTGGAAGCCTTACATCGACAAGCTGCCCAACGACCCTTGGGGCCGTCCTTACCAATACATGAACCCAGGCGTGAAAGGCGAGATCGACGTGCTCTCCTTGGGTGCCGATGGCCAACCCGGCGGCGAAGGCAAAAACGCCGACATCGGCAGCTGGCAATAAAGCACGCGGCCCAGTCCGTCATGCAACGCCAACGCGGCCTGACCCTGTTGGAGCTGTTGGTGGTGCTGGCCATCATCGGTTTCGCCATGGCGGGCGTGAGTTTGGCCATGCGCGACAGCGTCCAAACCCAACTCGAACGTGAGGCGCAACGCCTCACCGCCCAGCTCGAAGCCGCCCGCGCCCAATCGCGCACCAGCGGCGTGGCGCTGATTTGGCGCACCACCGCCGAGGGCTACGACATCACCAGCGCCGTCGCCAGCAGTGGCTTGACCACCCGCCAAGAAACGTGGCTCAGCCCCACCACCCAAGCGCACGTCAACACCAGCGCGTCAAACCTCACGGCCGCAGCAACCGCCGCCCCTCTGGTCGTGCTCGGGCCTGAGCCCATCATCGCGCCTGCGAGCATCACGCTGTCGGTGCTCGCCGAACCTCGCAACACGGCCAAGGTGCAGCAATTGCGGATAGCCACCGACGGGCTGCGCCCCTTCCAGGTGATGCCATGACACCAAGCAGAGCCACGCGACATCAGCAACGCAAACAACCACAGCGCCAAGACCCCCCAACCCATCAAGGTCAACAAGGTTTCACGCTGATTGAAGTCTTGGTCGCCCTCGCCATCGTCGCGCTGGCGTTGATGACCGGCACCAAAGTCAGCGGCGCCCTCACCCGCAATGCACAACGCCAAACGGATGTGTTGCTGGGGCAAATCTGCGCGGACAACGCCATTCAACAACTGCGCTTGGCCCAACAAATGCCGGGGGTGGGCGACACGCGTGTGCCCTGCGTGCAAGCCGAACGCAACTTCGACGTGGCACTGACCGTGCGCACCACGCCCAACCCCGCCTTTCGCCGCGTGGACGCCCAAGTATTCAGCGAAGCCACACCTATTCTTCGGGTCACCACCGTGTTGGGGCGCTACTGATGGCGCGCAACCACCGACCACCTGGCATGGCGCCTGACCGCCCGTTTGGCTCGCACCGCCACAACACCAACACACAACGCGGCTTCACGCTGATTGAGTTGCTCATCGCCATCACCTTGATGGCCATCATGGCCGGCATGAGTTGGCGCGGCTTGGATGGGCTTGTGCGCACCCGCAACACCACCCAAACCCATGTGGACCAAATCGCCGTGGTGCAAACCGTGCTGGCCCAATGGCAAGCCGACCTCGACGCCTTGCAGCCTGTGCCCAACCTGAATGAAGCAGGCGTCACTTGGGACGGCCAAACCCTGCGCCTGACCCGCCGCGCCAGCACTTGGCGCGCCGACGGCAGCGACGCAGGCCTGTGGGTGGTCGCTTGGACGCGCCGCGACACCCCACAAGCAGGCACCAACCAAGGCGTGTGGATGCGCTGGCAATCGCCCGCCCTGCAAACCCGCGCCAACCTGCAACAAGCGTGGACCCAAGCCCAGCGCTGGGGCCAAAACCCCAGCAGCGAAGACCAAGCCTTTGAAACCACCTTGTTCCCCTTGAACCTCTGGCAAATCAGCTATTTCAGGGGCAATGCATGGAGCAACCCACTGTCCAGCGGCGACGGTGGCAGCGCATCCACAACCGGCGCTTCGTCCAACGGCGGTGCTTTGCCCAACACCAGTGCGACGCCCGTCACCCCAGACGCCATTCGCCTGATGTTGGAGTTACCCGCCCAAACCGGCCTGCGCGGGCGCCTCACCCTCGACTGGGTTCGCCCCAACTTCAGCAACACCAAAACATGATGCGCACCGTCGGTCAACCCCTTGCTCCTCAGCGCGGCGCCGCCTTGTTAGCCGCCATGCTCACCGTGGCCTTGGTCGCCACCTTGGCAGCAGGCGCCATGTGGCAACAGTGGCGCTCCATCGAAGTTGAAAGTGCGGAACGCCAGCGCTCGCAAGCGCGCTGGTTGCTCACAGGCGCACTCGATTGGGCCCGCGTCATCCTGCGCGAAGATGCCCGCGCCGACAACCCCAACACGCCCACCGACAGCTTGGCCGAGCCGTGGGCGGTGCCACTGCAAGAAGCGCGTTTGTCCAGCTTTTTGGCAGCCCTGCCCGACGGCAGCGTGACCACCGGCAACAGCGGCGAAGACGACAACCTCGCCCAAAACGTGTTCTTGTCCGGCCAAATCAGCGACTTGCAAGGCCGCCTCAACATCACCAACTTGATGAAGGGCGATCAACCCGACCCAACCGCCCTCGCGGCCTTTGGGCGCTTGTTTGACGCCTTGGGCGTGCCGCCCAGCCAGCTCAGCCTGTTGGTGCAAGGCCTGCAAGCCGCGCAACGCAAGCCGTCCGACAGCGGCAACACCAGCACGCCCCTCATGCCACAGCGCGTGGCACAACTGACATGGCTAGGTCTCTCGCCCGCATCCTTGAAAACCTTGGCCCCTCACCTCACGCTGCTGCCCACGCCCACCACGGTCAACGTCAACACCGCCAGCCAACAGGTGCTGTACGCCAGCGTGCCCGGCTTGGGCATGAGCGACGCGCAGCGCTTGGTACAACAACGCGAACGCACGCCGTGGTCCACGTTGGATGACTTTGTCAAAGCCTTAGGACGCCCCGCCGACTTGCAAAACAGCCACAACGTGAACACACAGTTTTTTGAAGTCTTAGGTCGCTTGCGCATGTCGCAAACCACGCTGCAAGAACGCTCGTTGGTCAAGCGCGAGCAGCGTAACTTAACTGTCATATGGCGTGAGTCTGGCTCTCTACAATGACCGTTCTCATGTTGATCATCGCCCTGCCTCACACCTCTGCCCACGCCGCCACCGGTTATGCCCATGTGCACTCCGACGGCCACAGCGTGACGCGCAGCGCCACCGGCGCAGCCGCCACGTTATCGGCACATGCAGGCGAGGTGGTGGCCGTGGTGCCCCACAGCCGACTGTCTTGGCTCAGCGTCCAACTGCCCCCTGCCAGCCACGGCCCCCGTTTGACAAGCGTGCTGCACGGTTTGCTGGAAGACCGTTTGCTGGACGATCCGCAACAACTGCACCTTGTGCTGCCGCACGACAGCCAAGCCTTGGCCCGCACGGGCGGCACCACTTGGGTGGCGGTGTGCGACAAAACCTGGCTGCGCGACGCACTGGCGCCGCTGCAAGCCGCCGGTTTGACCGTGCAACGCTTGGTGCCCGAGTTGCAGCCCACCGACACACCGGCGCTGCACGTCATGGGCGAACCTGACCAAACCTGCAGCGTGTTGACCCAGTCCGAAGGCGTTAGCCTGCTGCCATCCAACGCCGCGTCTTGGCGCGCTTTTCACGCACTGAATGACGTGCAAAACGACACCGCGCTGCACATCTACGCCGAACCCGCCATGGTGGCCCGCGTACAAAGCCTGTTGCAGCGCCAACCCGTGCTGCAAAGTGCGGCCCAACGCTGGGTGGCAGCCAGCCAGTCCGCGTGGGATTTGGCCCAAGGCGAATGGGCCCAAGGCCGCAGCCAGCGCCTGCAACGTGGCCTGCAAAGTGCGTGGCAAACCTTGGCGCATGCCCCCTCGTGGCGTGCTGTGCGCATTGGCGTCGCCGCTTTGGCTGTGCTGCAAATCGTGGGGCTGAATGCTTTGGCGTGGCGCGAAAAATCAGCGCTGGATCAACAGCAATTGGCGCTGCAACGTATTTTGAAAACCAGCTTTCCAGCCGTCAGTTTGGTCATCGACGCGCCCTTGCAAATGCAGCGCGAAGTGGATGCCCTGCAACAAAAGTCGGGCCACGTCAGCCGCACCGATTTAGAGCCGTTGTTGGCCACCCTCGCAGCGGCGTTGCCCACGGGCCAAGTGCCCACGCAGCTGCACTTTGCCAACGCGTCTCTGCGCGTGCAAGGCCTCACCTTGGATGACAAAGCCAGCCAAAACGCACAAGCGGCACTGAAAGCCCAACACTTGAGCTTGCGCCAAGACAGCGACAACACATGGGTGTTGCAAGCGGAGGCCACCCCATGAGCTCGGCCTTCAAGCACTTCAAAGCCTCGACGGCATCGCGCTGGCAAGCCTTGTCCTCGCGCGAACAACGCGGCTTGGCTTGGCTGGGTCTGCTGCTCGCCGGCGCGCTGATCTGGAGCCTGGCCATCGCGCCCGCGCTGCACACCTTGCGCGACAGCGAAACACGCCGCGCCCAAATCAGCGTGCAGCAAGGCCACATGCTGGCCTTGCAAGCGCAGGCGAAAGCACTGCAGCAGCGCACGCCGCTGTCACGCGATGAGGCCTTGCGCACGCTGCAAAGCCTCAGCACCCCTTCCTCCTTTCAACTGACGGTGCAAGGCGAACGCGTGTCGGTGCAACTCAAAGCCGTGCCCGCACAAACCTTGGCCAATTGGCTGGCCCAAGTGCGCAGCCAAGCTCAAACCCTGCCCATCGAAGCGCACTTGACGCGCGGCAATGGCAACGGCAGCGAGGCCAACAAAAACAACACCACGTGGGACGGCAGTTTGGTTCTGCGCTTGCCCGACAACACGGCGAGGGCGCAGTGAACACCCGCCGCTGGGCATGGACGGGCGCGGCCATCGGCGCCGTGCTGGCTTTGGTCACCCAAGCACCGGCCTATTGGTTAGCCAAAATCGTGGCCCAAGCCAGTGGCGAACATGTGCTGCTGCAAGATGCACAAGGCACCGTTTGGCACGGCTCGGCGCAAGCGGTGCTGAGCGCCGGACCGCAATCTGACGCCTCCAACACCGCCCTGCCCACCCGCCTGCAATGGCAGTTGGGGCCGCATCTGGATATCTCGGCTGTGCGCTTGGGGTTGCGCCTCAGCCTGTCGTCCGCGTGCTGCACCACACAGCCCATGTCGCTCGATGTCACGCCGCAATGGCGCGGGGTGCGCGTGCAGCTCAACGACCAACGCTCGACATGGCCCGCCTCTTGGTTGACCGGCTTAGGTGCCCCGTGGAACACCCTGCAACCCGAAGGCGAGCTGCAACTCAGCACGCAACAATTGGCATGGCAACACCTCGCAGGCCAAGCCCAGTTGCAGGGCCAAGCCCAATTGAACCTGCAGCACATGTCCACCCGCCTGTCCACCCTCAAGCCTTTGGGCAGCTACCGCGTGATGCTGCAGGGCACAGGCGATGTGGCAACGGGCGCTGAGGCGGGTGACACAATGCAGCTCACCCTCGACACCGTGGAAGGCAGCTTGCAGCTGCAAGGCACGGGCCAATGGCGCAACGGGCGCTTGCAATTCAATGGCGAAGCATCGAGCGAACCCGATGCCGAGGCCGCACTCTCTAATTTGTTGAACATCCTCGGCCAACGCCGAGGTGCCAAGTCGATCTTGAAACTGGGTTAACGCGTATGCCAAAGCAACACACATTTTTCAAAGCCAACGCACTGCAAAAGGCACGGCCCAGGGCATTGCCATTCGCTTTGAGCCTTTGCCTCAGTCTCTTGCCAGCTGTCAGCGGTGTGACCCTCACGCATGCCGCCCCACCCACGAAAAAAGCCAACGCGGCAGAGCCCATCACGCTGAACTTTGTGAACGCCGACATCGAATCGGTGGCGCGCACCTTGGCCACGCTGTCAAACCGCAACTTGGTGGTGGACCCCCGCGTCAAAGGCACGATCAACCTCAGCACCGAGTTGCCCGTTTCGCCCAACGAAGCTTGGAACCAATTCTTAGCGGCGTTGCGCTTGCAAGGTTTTGCGATGGTCGAAACCAAAGGGCTTTACAAAATCGTGCCCGAAGCTGACGCGAAGTTGCAAGGCGGCAGCGTGCAGCAAATCGACAACGCGGGCTCGGGCGCAGGCAACGGCCAAATCGTCACCCACATCTTCAAGCTCAACTTTGAGCAAGCCAACAACGTGCTACCCGTGTTGCGCCCGCTCATCAGCCCCAACAACACCATCAACGTCAACCCCGGCAACAACTCGCTGGTCATCACCGATTACGCCGACAACCTGCAGCGCATGGCCCGCATCATTGCGGCGCTCGACGTGTCCAACGCCAGCGACATCGAGGTGATTCAGCTCAAAAACGCCATCGCCATCGACTTGGCGCCGCTGGTGTTGCGCTTGATCGAATCGGGTGGTGCTGGTGCGGCCAGCGCCACACCCGGCCAAACCGGTGCCGAATTCAAAACCACCTTGGTGGCTGAGCCGCGCGGCAACACCCTCATCTTGCGTGCCGCCAACCCCGCCCGCGTGGCGCTGGTGCGCGCCTTGGTCGAGAAGCTCGACCAACCTGGCAGCAGCAGCCCCAGCGGCAACATCCATGTGGTGTATTTGAAAAATGCCGATGCCACCAAACTGGCAGCCACCTTGCGTGCCGCCGTCAGCGGTGAAGTGCGCACCGCCACAGGCGCGGCCAGCACAGGCACCTCGCCCCTCGCCAACTCACCCACCGGCGGCGCCACATCTGGCAGTACCTTGGGCGGCACCAACACCGCCAGCGGCCCCACCACGGGCGGACAAATTCAAGCCGACACGGCCACCAACTCACTCATCATCACCGCGCCCGAGCCGCAATACCGTCAACTGCGCGCCGTGATCGACTTGCTCGACCAACGCCGCGCACAAGTGATGGTGGAGAGTTTGATTGCCGAGGTCAACGCCGACAAAGCGCTGCAAATGGGCATTCAATGGCAAGGCGCGCTGGGCAGCAGCGGCGTGGCAGGCACCAACTTTGGGTCCACCGGCAACATCGTGGGCTTGTCACAAGGCGGCACCGCTGCGGCTAAAGCAGGTATAGGCAGTGGTTTGAACATCGGCACCATTCGCAACGTCAACGGCACCACCATTTTGAGCAGCTTGGCCAACTTCTTAGAAACCAATGGCGACGCCAACATCCTCTCCACGCCCAATTTGCTGACCCTCGACAACGAAGAAGCCAAGATCGTGGTGGGCCAAAACGTGCCGTTTGTCACCGGCCAATACACCAACAACAACACCACAGGCGGCGCAGTGAACCCGTTTCAAACGGTGGAGCGCAAAGACGTCGGCTTGACGCTCAAAGTCAAACCCCAAATCAGCGAGACGGGTACCGTCAAGATGACCGTGTTTCAAGAAGTCTCCAGCGTCGACTATTCACAATCTGCCACCATCGGCTTGATCACCAACAAACGCAGCATCGAATCGAACGTGCTGGTGGACGATGGCTCCATCATCGTGTTGGGCGGCTTGCTATCCGACGAGTACTCGGCCAATGCCAGCAAGGTGCCGGGTTTGGGCGACATCCCCGGATTTGGCTGGTTGTTCAAAAGCGAAAGCCGCACGCGCAGCAAGAAAAACCTGATGGTGTTTTTGCGCCCCGTGGTGGTTCGCGATGCCAAAGCGTCTGACACCTTGAGCATCAACCGTTACGAGCAAATGATGGGCTTGCAACGCAACGCCGTCCCCTCGTTCAACCCCTTGCTCGACACAGGCCCCACCCCCACGCTGCCGCCGCTGACACCAACCAGCCAACCGGCAGCGATGGCGCCCGCCACGCCCCCCACCACGCCTGCCACCCGCTAAACCATGCGCCGCCCGCTGCCCTACGCCTTTGCCCGCACCCACCAGCTGCTGCTGGAGGACGATGACCGCACGCTCACGCTGTGGCACAGCGACGCGCCCGACCTGAGCGCTTGGAGCGAGGTGACGCGTCGCCACGCCGTGCAGAGCTTTGAATACACCGACAAAGCCACGCTGGCCAAACGCATCAGCGAGGCCTATGCACAAGCCGACAGCAACGCCGCCGCCGTGGTGAGCGAGGTCGAGAGCGACGCCGACCTGACCCGCATGATGCAAGAGCTGCCTGCCGTGGAAGACTTGCTCGAAGCCGCCGACGACGCGCCCATCATCCGCATGCTCAACGCGCTGCTGACACAAGCCGCACGCGATGGCGCGAGCGACATTCACATCGAGCCTTACGAGCGCCACAGCAGCGTGCGCTTTCGTGTGGACGGCACGCTGCGCGAAGTGGTGCAGCCCAACCGCGCTTTGCATGCCGCGCTGATTTCGCGCCTCAAAATCATGGCCGAGCTGGACATCGCCGAAAAGCGTTTGCCGCAAGACGGGCGCATTTCGTTGCGCCTCGGCCAACGCGCCATTGACGTGCGCGTGTCCACCTTGCCCAGCGCACATGGCGAACGCGCCGTGCTGCGTTTGCTCGACAAGTCAGAAAGCAAACTCACCCTGCAAGCCGTGGGCATGGAAGGCGACATCCTTCAACGCTTTGAAAGCTTGGTGAAGCAGCCGCACGGCATCATCTTGGTAACCGGGCCTACAGGCTCAGGCAAAACCACTACCCTGTACGCTGCGTTGCAGGGACTGGACGCCACACGCAACAACATCATGACGGTGGAAGACCCGATTGAATACGAGCTGGCTGGCGTGGGTCAAACGCAGGTGAACGCCAAGATCGATTTGGACTTTGCCAAAGCCCTGCGCGCTATTCTGCGCCAAGACCCCGACATCATCATGATTGGTGAAATTCGCGATTTTGAGACGGCGCAAATCGCCATTCAAGCCTCGCTCACCGGCCACTTGGTGCTGGCCACGCTGCACACCAACGATGCCGCCAGCGCCGTGACGCGTTTGACCGACATGGGCGTGGAGCCCTTCTTGCTCAGCTCCTCGCTCTTGGGCGTGTTGGCGCAACGGCTGCTGCGCAAAACCTGCACCCACTGCGCTGGCAAGGGTTGCGACGTCTGCGGCCACAGCGGCTACCAAGGCCGCACCGGCATTTTTGAACTACTCACCACCAACGACGACATGCGCGCCCTCATCCACAACCAAGCCAGCGAAGCGCAGCTGCGCGAGGCTGCGTTACGCAACGGCATGTCGCTGATGCGTGATGACGGCGAACGTTTGGTGCGTTTGGGTGTTTCCACCCGCGAAGAGCTGGTGCGCGTGACCCGCGACTAACGCGGCACTGCCCCAATCGCCATGCCCGCCTATTCCTTCGAAGCCCTAGACCCCCAAGGCCAAACTCGCCGTGGCGTGTTGAAGGCCGACACCGCACGCACCGCGCGCAGCCAATTGCGCGCGCAAGATTTGGTGCCGCTCAAAGTCGAGCCCGTGCAGCGCAGCCAGAACACGGGCATGAACACCGTCATCTGGGAAAGCAAAGTCTTCAGCCGCACGGCACTCACCGTGTGGACACGTCAGCTGGCTGGTTTGGTGGCGGCAGGCTTGCCGTTGGAGCGTGCGTTGAGCGCGCTCAGCGACGAGGCCGAAACGCCGCGCCAGCGTGACTTGGTGTCGGCTCTGCGCACCGAGGTCAACGCGGGTGCGCCGTTTGCCAAAGCGCTGGCCCAGCACCCGCGTGAGTTCTCGCACATTTATGTGGCCGTGATCGGCGCGGGCGAACAAAGCGGGCATTTAGGACTGGTGCTGGAACGCTTGGCCGACGACCAGCAAGAGCAACAAAACCTGCGCGGCAAACTGCTGGCCGCGGGTTTGTACCCCGCCATCGTGTGTGTGGTGGCGCTGGCCATCGTGCTGTTTTTGCTGGCTTTTGTGGTGCCGCAAGTGGCACAAGTATTTGGCAGCAACCAACAGAAATTGCCCTTCCTCACCAGCTTCATGCTGGGCCTGAGCGAGGTGGTGCAAACGTTTTGGTTGTGGGGTTTGTTGCTGGTGGTCGCTTTCATCTTGGCAGCTCGTACAGCGTTGAAGCAACCCGCTTTGCGCCGCCGTTTTGACGCCGCATGGCTGCAACTGCCCGTCATCGGCCGCTTGGCCCGCGGCTACAACGCCGCCCGTTTTGCCAGCACACTGGCCATGTTGGCCACCGCAGGCGTGCCGATTTTGAAAGCGCTGCAAGCCGCTGCCGACACGCTGTCCAACACCGCCTTGCGTCACGATGCGCAAGAGGCTTTGGTGCTGGTGCGCGAAGGCGCCCCGCTGGCCTCGGCTTTGGCGCAGAAAGAACGGTTTCCGCGTTTGTTGGTGATGTTCTCCCGCTTGGGCGAACAGACCGGCACCTTGCCCACCATGCTGCAACGCGCCGCGCAGCAGCTCAGCGAAGAAGTGCAACGCCGCGCCTTGCAACTGGCCACCATCTTGGAGCCATTGCTGATCGTGGCCATGGGCGGTATGGTGATGCTCATCGTGCTGGCCGTGATGCTGCCCATCATCCAGCTCAACCAATGGGTGAAGTGAATGTTTGGAGAACTGCCATGAGTGTGTCGTTAGATGGAAAACTGGTGGTCGCCATTTCGTCCAGAGCGCTGTTTGACTTTGAAGAAGAAAACCAAATCTTCGAACAAGGCGATGACCGTGCGTACATGAAGCTGCAGCTTGACCGCCTTGAATCACCTGCCAAGCCTGGCGTGGCGTTTTCGTTGGTGCAAAAACTGTTGGCCTTCAACACCTCTGAGGCCCAACGCGTGGAGGTGGTCATCCTCTCGCGCAACGACCCCGTGAGCGGCTTGCGCGTCATGAAGTCGGCCGCCCACTACGCGCTGCCCATCATCCGTTGCACCTTCACCCGCGGCGAATCGCCTTGGCGCTATTTGCGCCCGCTCAACGCCAACTTGTTTTTGTCCACCCATTTGTCAGACGTGCGCTCGGCGCTCGATGCGGGCGTGCCCGCTGCACAGGTGTACCCGCACTCGGCCCATGCGTCAGAAGCCAACCCGCACGAAGTGCGCATTGCGTTTGACGGCGACGCCGTGCTGTTCAGCGACGAGGCTGAGCGGGTGTTTCAAGCCGAAGGCTTGGACGCCTTCCAGCAACACGAAAAAACCAATGCGGCACACCCCTTGCCCGCCGGCCCTTTCAAGCCCTTGCTCGCCGCCTTGCAAGTGTTGCAACAAGCCGGCACACCACACATGCGCATTCGCACCGCCTTGGTCACGGCACGCAGCGCGCCCGCCCACGAGCGCGCCATTCGCACGCTGATGAACTGGAACATCGACGTGGACCAAGCCATGTTCTTGGGCGGCTTAGAAAAAGGCGAGTTCTTGCGCGAGTTCGAACCTGACTTTTTCTTTGACGACCAAACCGGGCACATCGAATCTGCTGCCCGCCACGTCCCCGCCGGCCATGTGGCCAGCGGCGTGCGCAACACCGACGTCTAAACACCCATGAACGCTTTCCGTACCGTCGCCCACAACGTGGCCAGCAATTGGCAAAAAAGCCGCTTGCAACTCAGCCGGGTGTGGGCCTTGTCGCTGCCCTACTTTCAGTCTGAAGAAAAGTGGCGTGCCCGCTTGCTGCTGGCAGCCTGCGTGGGCCTGAACCTCGGCATGGTCTACATGATGGTCTTGCTCAACGACTGGAACCGTGTGTTCTACGACGCACTGCAAAACCGCAATGCCGAGGTGTTCTGGAAGCAACTCGGTGTGTTCGCTGGCTTGGCAACGTGCTTCATCATCGTGGCGGTGTACCGCTTCTACCTCACGCAATTGCTGGAAATGCGTTGGCGTGCTTGGATGACGCGCGACTACCTGCAACGCTGGTTGTCGCACCACGTGTTTTACCAACTCGAACTCCAGTCGCAAAACGGCAGCACCGACAACCCTGACCAACGGATTCAAGAAGACGTGCAGCAGTTCACCGCGGACACGGTGGGCCTCTCGCTGGGTTTGCTCGACGCCAGCGTCACGCTGCTGAGCTTCGTCGGTATTTTGTGGACGCTGTCTGGCGGCTTTAGCTTTCAATGGCAAGGCGCGGCCTACGAAATTCCTGGCTTCATGGTGTGGATGGCCTTGGCTTATGCCTTGGGCGGTAGCCTGATTGGTCACTGGATCGGTAAGTCGATGGCCTCGTTGAACTTCGCGCAACAACGCCTAGAAGCCGATTTCCGTCACCACCTAATGCGTGTGCGCGAGTACAGCGAAGCCATTGCACTGGACCGCGGCAACGTCGTGGAGCGTCAATCGCTGCAAGCGCGTTTCAACCAAGTGCTGGACAACTTCATGCGCTTGCTGCGCGTGCAAAAACGCTACACCTGGTTCAACTCCGGCTACGGCCAAGCGGCGGTGGTGTTCCCCATGTTGGTGGCCTCGCCACGCTATTTCAGCGGCGCCATTCAATTGGGCGAGTTGATGCAAATCTCATCGGCGTTTGGGCAAGTGCAAGAGTCGCTGAGTTGGTTCATCAGCAATTACAGCCGCTTGGCCTCATGGCAAGCCACCACCCTGCGGTTGACGAGTTTTCAAGATCAGATGCAAGCCATTGCAGGGCCTGCACAAACCAACGCTGTGCCCACCGTGCCCGCCGAGGGCGTGAACAGTTTGCACACCGCCCCGCTCACCGTGTGGCTGCCCAACGGCCAAGTGCTGTTGGTCAACACCACGCTCACCGTGAATGCGGGCGACAGCGTGCTGATTCGCGGCCCCTCAGGCTGCGGCAAATCGACCCTGCTGCGCGTGTTGGCTGGCATTTGGCCTTATGCCGCACAAGCCTCTGTGAATGGCGCACTGGGTGAGACATTGCACAGCACAGCCGCTGAAACATCCGAATCGCCTATCGCCACCTTGCCTTTGGTCACGCTGCCCGAGGGCAGCGTGTTCATGCCGCAGCGCCCGTACTTCCCAGAAGGCAGCTTGCGCCAAGCCTTGGCCTACCCCGACAACGCCGAGCCCTATAGCGACGCCCAGCTGCAACACGCTTTGGAAGAAGCGCTGTTGCCGCACTTGGTGTCGCAACTCGATGTCGAAGGCCATTGGACGCAACAACTCTCAGGCGGCGAACAACAACGCTTGGCCTTGGCACGCGTGCTTCTCAAACGCCCACGCTGGGTGTTTGCCGACGAAGCCACCAGCGCACTCGACGAAGCCAGCGAAAAGGCGTTGTACGAGAAACTAGGCGCCTTGGTGCAGGCCCAAGGCGGCGCCTTGGTGTCTATCGCGCATCGTCCAGGGGTAGCGGCCTATCACGCGAAGCAGTGGGTGTTTGAGGCGGCGGCACCTGGCAGTGCCGCTCAATTCACGCTCAACGTATCCTAAAAACGCGTCAAGCCTTCCAGCGTTGCCAGCCTTTGGCGCGCAGATCGCAAGCCGGGCAAGTGCCGCAGCCGTAGCCCCAATCGTGGCGATGCTCGCGGTCGCCCAAATAGCAGGTGTGGGTGTGTTCCACGATGAGGTCCACCAACTGCTGACCGCCTTGCGGGTGGTCGCGTTGGCCGAGGTCGTAAGCCAACTGCCACGTCTGCGCTTTGTCGATCCACATCAAAGGCGTCTCGATCAGCAAGCGTCGGTCCATGCCCAAGGACAACGCAATTTGCATGGCCTTCATGGTGTCGTCGCGGCAATCGGGGTAGCCCGAAAAATCGGTTTCGCACACGCCCGTCACGATGACGTCTAAATCTCGGCGATAGGCCAAGGCGGCGGCCAAGGTCAAGAACAACAAATTGCGACCAGGCACAAAGGTGTTGGGCAGCCCCGAGGCCTCCATCTTGAAACTCATGTCGCGGGTCAGCGAGGTTTCACTCACTTGGCCCAACACGGCCAAGTCGAGCAAATGGTCTTCGCCCAACTTAGACGCCCATTGCGGAAACTGTTGACGCACTTGCGCCAGCACTTGAATGCGGGCATCGAGCTCCACGTGGTGACGCTGGCGGTAATCAAAGGCCAAGGTTTCCACGCGCTCGTATTGCGACAGCGCATGGGCCAAACAGGTGGTGGAGTCTTGCCCGCCTGAGAACAGCACGAGCGCATTGCGATGGATCACGTTTTTCATTTGAGCGTCTTGGCCTTCTCGGGCCATTGAAAAAACACAGGGTGCAGGCGTTCGACCAACGGGCTGTTAAAGCCCCAGGTCATGCAACGCCCCAAATGGGGTGGCGGGGTGTCCGCGCTTTGGGTGGCAAAGGTGCCGGTGACCGACTGAAAAGCGGCCGTGGCCATGTTAAACAGCAACTCGCGCAAATGGGTGCAACCTTTGTCGTTGCCCAAGTTTTCTTCGATGGCGCGACGCCAGCCTGCACCCAAGGTGCAGCCAATCATTTTGTGCATGGGCGGCGCAGCTTCTGGGCAGCCATCGTGGGGCACTTTGTGCATGGCCACCGCAATGTCGCGAATGACCAACTGGGTGTCCACGGTGAGGCGAATGCTCATGTCGTGAATCGGCTCGTTGGCCGCCCACGTGCGCTCACTCGGGATGGTGAAGGGCTCGGGCTTGGCATCACGCAAGTGGGCCTCGATGTCCCACAAGCCGTCGTCACGGCGGTAGCCGTGGAAGGTGACTTGTCGGGTGTGCGCCAATTGGCGCGGCTGAGCTGGGGGCAAGGAGATAGACACGCGGCCCCTTTCAATGGTCGTCTTTGGGGTAATGCGTCAAACGGTCGGTCAACGCAATGGCCAACGCGCTGAGCAAGAACGTGATGTGGATGATGGTTTGCCACATCAACACCTTGACGTCGTAATTGGCGGCGTTGATGAAGGTTTTGAGCAAATGGATGGACGAAATGCCAATGATCGCGGTGCCCAGCTTGACCTTCAGCACCGAGGCGTTGACGTGGCTGAGCCACTCGGGTTGGTCGGGGTGGTCTTCCAGATACATGCGCGAGACGAAGGTTTCGTAGCCGCCGACGATGACCATGATCAACAAATTCGAGATCATCACCACGTCAATCAAGCCCAGCACCACCAGCATGATGACCGATTCATTGAGGTGCGTGACCACCACATCAGACTTGTAGCCAATGCTGCTGACCAAGGCCTCCAAGGCGGTGTGGCTGCCCATGGCGGCCTCCAGCAAATGCACCAACTCCACCCAAAAATGGAACACATACACAGCCTGCGCCGCAATCAGGCCCACATACAAGGGCAATTGCAACCAACGGCTGGCGAAAATATAACGAGGCAAAGCAGATTGACGTGACATACAAACCATTTCTACAAGAAGATTCAAATTTTGCCTGAGCCCACTAAACTCATCCGCATGCTGTTTCAAATTTTCTCTCTCATTTTGCAAGTCGTGGTTGGCGTGGTGGCGAGCACCTGTTTGTTGCGCATGTACATGCATTTGCAACGCGTGCCGCTCTCGGCGCGCTCCGGCAACCCTTTGGCCCCGTTCATTTTTGCCGCGACCAATTGGATCGTGCTGCCTGTTCGTCGCCATGTGCCCGCCCTCGGCCGCTTGGACACCGCCAGCTTGGTCGCGGCCTACGCGGTGCTGCTGGCGAAATACACCTTGCTGGGACTGATGTCCAGCGCCATGGGCCATTGGCTGAGTTTGCTCACGCAAGCCGGTTTTGAGCTGTTGAGCACCTGCCTTTCCAGCCTCATGTGGCTGGTCATCATTTATGCCGTGTTGTCGTGGCTGAAGTCGGGCACCGATGTGAGTTACTTCTTGGCACAGTTGGTGGAGCCCTTGCTGCGCCCCTTGCGTCGGGTGCTGCCGCAGATGGGCGGCGTCGATTTATCGCCTTTGGCGTTGTTGCTGGTGCTGCAAATTGCAGAGATCGTGCTCAACACCTTGCGCGTTGGCACCCTGTTTTAAGGAGCCGGGCATGAAACGTACCCTTGGCCGTTTGTTCTCGTCGTGGCGATGGGTGGTCGTGCTCGGCGTGTCATGCGGCGCCATGTCACTGGCACAAGCACAGACAACGGAGCGCACCACGACGTCCGCCCCCATTGCCAGCTCGCTGCCTGCGGTGGTCAGCATTGCCAGCTTGGATGTGCCCCGCTACATGGGCACTTGGTACGAGATTGCGAAATTCCCCAACAAGTTTCAACGCAAATGCGCTCGCCACACACGCGCCCAATACTTGGCGCAAGGCGATGGCACTGTGCAGGTACTCAACCGCTGCCTGACCGAGCGTGGCGAAGAAATCAATGCCCTTGGTTTAGCGCGACAAATCGGGCCTAACACCTCGCCACGATTGAAAGTGCGTTTTGCCCCCGCATGGCTGAGTTGGTTGCCCCAAGTCTGGGGCGATTACTGGGTCATCGATTTAGATGACGACTACCAACTGGCCGCCGTCAGCGAGCCCTCACGCGAATACCTGTGGGTGCTGTCGCGCACGCCCACGGTGGACGCCAACACCTACAACGCCTTGCTCAAACGCCTGAGCGCACAAGGCTTTGACATTGGCAAACTGGAACGCTCTCCACAGCCTTGAGAGCGCGGCTGAGGCAAAGCGCAGAGCGGCCCAGTCCCACCTAAAGCGCCAACTTACCCAGTGCCTCAACGCCCCGTAAATCGAGCGTCCCGCTTCTCAACAAACGACTGCACGCCTTCTTTGGCATCGTCGCTGTTGGATAAGCGTTGTTGCGTGTCGATGAACTCGTGCATGGCCACCACAGGGCCGTGCTCCACCGCCTTCAACACATTCAGGCGTGTGGCCACCACCGCCAACGGTGCTTGCGCCGCAATCGCGTTGGCGATAGTCAAGGCAGTCTCCAGCTCTAGCCCCACAGGCACCACTTTTTGCACAAAGTTCAGACGCAGCGCCTCGGCGGCGTCAAACACATCGCCGGTGAGCAAATGCAGCATCGCATTGCCCAAGCCCGCACGCTCTGCCATGCGCAAGGTCGCGCCGCCCGTGGCCATGATGCCGCGCTTGACTTCGAGTTGTGAGAAACGGCAATCGTCGGCGGCCACCACGATGTCGGCGGCCAGCATCAGCTCGATGCCCAAGGTGTAGGTGATGCCTTGCACCGCCACCACCATCGGTTTGACCCGGCGCCGATAACCCGCGATGCCTAAATCGCAAGGATCGACCAGCCCCAAAGGCACCGCTTTTTCGCCACGACGCATCAGCGGCGCGATCGACGGCAAATCCAAACCCGCTGTGAAATGTGCGCCTTTGGCATGCAGCAAGCCCACGCGCAAGGTCGGATCGTCGTCGAGGCGGGTGTAGGCCTCACCCAACTCTCGGTACATCTTGGGCGTGAACCCGTTGCGTTTGTTGGGGCGATTGATGGCAATCAGCAACACATGGCCGCGCACTTCGGTATCAATGCTGCCTTGCGGGTGGATGTTGTTTTCAGCGTGTGTGTCGGTCATAGCAAAAGGTCTTCCAATGTGATGCCCCAAGTTACGTCGCCAGCACGCCGCTGACCAGAGGGCAAGCCCTGCTGCGCTGTCACCTTGGTGATTAAAAAACGCCCAGCTTGCGGCGATAGTGCGCCATCTACAAGGACTCTGTCGATGCTTAAAAAACTCAGGGCGCTGCCCCTCTTCTTGGCCGCGCTCTGCACCTCCCTCGCCCCCGCCGCTCACGCACAAACGGGCGCTGGCAACTATCCCAGCAAACCCATCAAAATCATCGTGCCCTTTCCGGCAGGCGGCACCTCCGATGTGTTGGCTCGCTTGGTCGGACAAAAGTTGACCGAAGCGTGGGGCCAGCCCGTGGTGATCGACAACCGCGCGGGCTCCAACGGCAACTTGGGCGCAGATGCCGCCGCCAAGTCAGCGCCAGACGGCCACACCTTGGTGTTGATGGACGTGGGCAATTTGGTCATCAGCCCCGCGCTCTACAAACTGCCCTTCAACGTCTTGACCGACTTTGCGCCCGTGGCCATGGTGGGCTACTCGCCCCACTTGTTGGTGGTGAGCGACAAAGTGCCTGCCAACACCACGGCCGAACTCATCGCCTACGCCAAAGCGCAAAAAGGCAAGGTCAATTACGCAGCCGCCGCAGGCATGGGCAGCGCCACGCATTTGGCGGGTGTGGTGTTTGCCCAACGCAGCGGCATTGAATGGGGCTATGTGCCGTACAAAGGCGGCGCACAGGCCATGACCGATTTGATCGGTGGCCAAGTGGACGTGACCTTCAACGGCATGGTGGCCACCTACCCGCACGTCAAGTCGGGCAAGATCAAACTCATCGCTGTCTCCAGCGCCAAACGCAACACACAACTGAGCAACGTGCCCACCGTGGCCGAAACCTTGCCTGGCTTTTTGACTGGCAGCTGGCAAGGTTTGTTGGCCCCTGCGGGCACACCCAAAGCCATCGTGGACAAGCTCAATGCCGAACTGATGCGCATCACCGCGCTGCCCGATGTCAAAGAGCGCCTGAGCACCTTGGGCGCAGAGCCCTCCCCCATGACACCCGAGCAATTTGGGCAATGGCTCAAAACCGAAATTCCTGCCATGGCCAAGATAGTGAAAGACGAAAAAATCTCGATCGACTGAGCGCCCACCTACAGCCACACCATGTCTACCTCCAACTCTTCTTGCCATGAGGCCGTCGTTCACGGCCCGCTCAGTCACAAAACGCCACGCACTTGGCCCGCCGAGGGCTACACGCGTGCGCCGTATTGGGTCTACACCGACCCCGACATTTACGCCCAAGAACAGGCCAAAATTTTCAGAGGCAAAGCTTGGCACTACGTCGGCTTAGAGGCCGAAGTGCCCGACGTGGGCAGCTTCAAAACAACCTACATCGGCGAGCAATCGGTGGTGCTGACGCGTGCCGAAGATGGCTCGCTGCATGTGGTGGTCAACCGCTGCGCACACCGAGGCAACATGCTGTGCCGCGACGCGTTTGGCAAAGTCAAAAAGCTCTACTGCGTCTACCACGCGTGGAACTACAACCTCAAGGGCGACCTCACCCATGCTGCGTTCAGCCACGGCCTGCGCGGCGAAGGCGGGCTGCCCAAAGACTTTCAACTGTCAGAGCACGGGCTGCACAAGTTGCGCGTGGCCACCTTGTGCGGCTTGGTGTTCGCAACGTTCTCTGACGAGCTAGAACCGCTCGAAGACTGGCTGGGCGATGTGGCCCAAGGCATCCGCCGCGTGCTGCACAAGCCGCTCAAGGTGTTGGGCTACGACACCCAACGCATTCACGCCAATTGGAAGACGTACCACGAGAACCCACGCGACTCGTACCACGCCAACATCTTGCACACGTTTTACGGCACCTTTGGCTTGTCGCGCCAATCGCAAGAGTCGGGCATGACCTTGGACAAAAGTGGCCGTCACGTTTATTTCTACACCAAGGCGGGCACCGAGAAAAAGTCAGAAGACTTCGACAAAACAAGCGCCGCCTTGCGTTCGGTCAACAACGACATGAAGCTGGAAGACCCCAGCATCTTGAAATGGCGCGACGAGTTTGGCGATGGCGTGAGCGTGCAAGTGCTCACCACCTACCCCTCGTTTGTGTTGCACCAAATTGCCAACAGCTTGGCGACACGCCAGCTCATCCCGCGCGGCGTGGGCGAGTCCGACTTGGTGTGGACCTATTTCGGCTTTGAAGACGACGACGAAGCCACCACCCAAACCCGCTTGGTGCAAGCCAACTTGGCAGGCTCTGCCGGCATGATTTCCGTCGAGGACGCAGCCGTGTGCGAAATGATGCAACGCGCCATGGCCGATGGCCAAAGCGGTGAATCGTTCATTGAAATGGGCGGCAAAACCTTGGAGAGTGGCGGCACCACCAAACTGTCGGAACGCGCCATTCGCAACTTTTGGCACAACTACCGCTTAGACATGGGCATAGATTTGGACTTGGCATGACCCCGCACCACAACACCCACTTCAGAGCCGTCGAAA
Source organism: Limnohabitans sp. TS-CS-82 (assembly GCF_002943475.1). Taxonomy (NCBI): domain Bacteria; kingdom Pseudomonadati; phylum Pseudomonadota; class Betaproteobacteria; order Burkholderiales; family Comamonadaceae; genus Limnohabitans; species Limnohabitans sp. TS-CS-82. Next base: position 203,803 of record NZ_PTQX01000010.1, read on the forward strand.
ACTTGATTTACGAATGGGCGCGCGCCATTGACGAAGACCGCGTGGAAGCGATTGCAGATTTGCTGTTGCCCGAAGGGCGTTACACCGTCAAATCGCGCTTCAACCATGACCGTGATTTGCCCATGGCCATCATTGACAGCCGCAGCGCCGCGCAACTGCGTGACCGCATCAAGTCCATGCGGATTGCCAACATTTACGAGCCACACCACTACCGACACATCCTCTCAGGCGTGCAAATCGTGGGCGAAGAAAACGGGGTGTTGCACGTGCGCTCCAACTACTTGGTGGTGCGCACCATGGCCCTGGATGGCGATATGAAGATTTTCTCGACGGGTCAATGTTTGGACGAAGTGGTCATCACGCCCGAAGGCCCCCAATTCAAACAACGTTTGTTTTTGTACGACTCGCGCATCATCGAGACCTTGTTGGTCATTCCCATTTAAACCGCACTACTAACGCCAAGACGCGCCCCATGACACATACCAACCGCCGTGAATTTCTGAGCGCGTCCATCGCGCTCGCCTTGCCTCTCTCTGCCACACACGCCCAGGCGCAAAGCAGCACCACTTGGCCACAAAAAACCATCAAGATCATCGTGCCCAACCCTGCGGGTGGCAGCGCTGACTTGTTCCCGCGCTTGATCTCTGAGGCCTTGATGGCCAAGCTGGGGCAAAGCATCGTGATCGAGAACAAACCGGGCGCTGCGGGCAACATCGCCGCCGAATTTGTTTTCAATGCCGAGCCCGATGGCTACACCCTGATGGCCGCACCACCGCCCCCCTTGTCGATCAACGTGAGTCTGTACCCCAAGCTCAATTACGAGCCGGCGAAGTTTGTGCCCATCACAATTTTGTCGCTGGTTCCCAATGCCTTGATGGTGCATCCCTCGGTGCCCGTGAACACCGTGCAAGAGCTGATCGCCTACGCCAAGGCCAACCCCGACAAGCTCAGCTACGCCTCACAAGGCAACGGCTCTACCGCCCACTTGACGGCCGAGCTGTTCAAGCAAAAAACCGGCGTCAAGATGGTGCATGTGCCCTACAAAGGCGACGCCCCCGCCGTGGCCGATTTGTTGGCCGGCCACGTCAACGTGATGTTTGGCAACGTGGCGCAAGCCTCGGCACATTTGCGCAGCGGCAAACTCAAGGTGCTGGCCGTGACCAGCGCCAAACGCATCACCAGCATGCCCAACATTCCCGCCATGCAAGAAATCGTACCGGGCGTGGTGGCGGTGGCGTGGTTTGCCATGGTGGCGCCGCCCAAAACACCCGCTGCCATCGTCAACCGCTTGTCCGCCCTGATCGGTGAGATTTTGCGCACGCCCGAGATGGCACGTCGCTTCGCCGAAGTCGGCGCTGAACCCGTGGGCAACACCCCCGAAGAAATGGCGCAGTGGATGAAGGAAGACACCGAACGTTGGCGTCAGGTCATCAAGACCGGTGGCGTGACCATCGACTAAGCTTTCGGCCGTTCTTTCAACCCCTTTACTTTTTGACTCTCAAGGAAATTTCATGTCTCTCACCCTCGCACAAGCCAATCAAATTTTGCAAGGTGCCATTCAAAACGCACGCGCAGCCAACTACAAACCCATGGGCGTGGTGGTGCTGGATGCCTCTGGCCAGATGGTGGCCTTTGCACGCGAAGACGGCGCCAGCATGTTCCGCTTTGACATCGCACGCGGCAAGGCCTGGGGCGCAGTGGGCATGGGCACCTCCAGCCGTGCCTTGGCTGAACGCGCCAAAGACAACCCCACCTTCTTCATCTCGCTGGCGGCTTCTGCCGAGGGCAAGTTCTTGGCGCAACCCGGCGCGGTGCTGATCAAAGATGCGCAAGGCCACATCATCGGTGCAGCAGGTGCCAGCGGTGGCACGGGCGATGAAGACGAAGCCATTTGCATGGCGGGCATTCAGGCCGCTGGCTTGGTGGTGGGCTAAAAAGCATGGCGACCTCATCTGCAACGCGCCCCATCGTGGGCGTGATTGGCCTGGGCATCATGGGCGGCACGATGGCCGAAGAGCTGCTCAAAGCGGGTTACACCGTGTGCGGTTTTGATGTGGATGCCAAAGCCCAGAAGCGTTTGAAAAAAGCAGGCGGTCAGCCATTGGCCAACGCGGCAGAAGTGGCCGCGCAAGCGCAAGTTTTGATCGTCTCGCTGTCGACCTCCAAGGCCTTGTCGCTGGTGACCGAGGCCATTGCCTCGGTGCCCAAAGCGGCACGACCCACGCAACAAATCGTGATCGAAACCAGCACCTTGCCCATGGCCGACAAAGACGCTTGCGCTCTACAACTGCGCAAGGTAGGCGTGAGCACACTAGACGCCCCCATCAGCGGCACCGCGGTGCGCATCAAGGAACGGGCGTGGACGGTGTTTGTCAGCGGCACCCAAGCGGCCTACAAAAAGGTGCGGCCTGTGTTGCAGGTGTTCACCGACAACGTACCCTATGTCGGCCCCTACGGCAGCGGCACGAAGATGAAATTTGCAGCCAACCACTTGGTCGCTATTTACAACGTGGCCTATGCCGAGTCGGTCACATTGGCGCGCAAGATGGGCTTGGACCCACGCGAGGTGCTCAAGCTGTTTGGCAACAGCCCCGTCATCGGCACGGGCGTGATGCGTCTGCGCATGGCCATGATGCTCGAGCGCCAATACACACCGCCGACCATGAAGGTGGAGGTCTGGCAAAAAGACATGGAAGTGATTGGCGAGATGGCCAAGTCGGTCGACTGCCCCACGCCCTTGTTTTCTGCGGCGGCCTCGGTCTACACCGCGGCAATGGCGCAAGGTTTGTCGCAACAAGACACCGCGTCCACCGCCGAGGTGATGGGCGCGATGGCAGGCATCCCCTCTATTTTTTAGCCAATTTTTTAGCGACCTTCTCAGCTTCTGCGATCAACGGCAACTCGTCGCGCACGGCCTTGTAGGCGTCCAGCGCGGCAGGGCCGCCGCAGTACAAAAACGAATGCAAGATCAGCTCGCGCAACTCCACCTGCGTGACGCCGTTGCGAATGGCCCCGCGCAAATGAATTTTGATTTCAGCCGGTCGGTTCAAAGCAATGCACATCGACAACGTCGCCAAGCTGCGATCGCGCAGCGACAGCCCCGGGCGCGTCCACACGCTGCCCCATGCAAACTCGGTGGCCAACTCTTGGAATGGCATGTTCAAGTCAGTCGCGTTTTCAAAAGAACGCGCCACATAGTCTTCGCCGAGCACTTTGCTGCGCATGGCCAAGCCCGCTTTGTACGCGGCAGACCGCACCTTTGGAACGGCAGCTTTCTTGGCTTTGCTTGTGGCAGTGGCCTTGGCACCAGATGGGCTGGCTGAAGATTTTTTGAGTGTCATGTGAGTCAATCTGCTTTGATGTTGGCAGAGCGCACCACCGCGCCCCATTTGTCGATTTCGGCTTTGATGTAGGCACCAAACTGTTCTGGCGTGTCGCCCACAGGCAAGGCACCTTGTTGGTTGAGTTTGTCCGCCACATCTTTTTGCTTCAAGATGTCGACGATTTCGGCGTTGAGTTTGTTCACAATGTCTTTGGGCGTTTTGGCAGGCGCCAACATGCCGACCCAAGAGTACGCTTCGTAGCCAGGCACGCCGGACTCTGAAATCGTGGGCACATCGGGCAATGAGGGCAAACGTTTGGCACTGCCCACCGCGATGGCATTGAGCTGGCCTTGTTTGACCTGCGAGATCACCGACGGAATGCTGCTGTAGAGCATTTGCACATGACCCGACAACAAGTCTGACAGCGCAGGGCCTTGGCCTTTGTAAGGCACATGCACCGTTTTCACATGGGCCAAGTTGTTGAACAACTCACCGGCCAAATGCCCCGAGTTACCGCTGCCAGGTGACGCGAAATACAAGCTGCCGGGCTTGGCCTTGGCGAGGTTGATCACGTCTTGCGTGGTCTTGGCGGGCACGGATGGGTGTGTGACCAACAGCAGCGGGTAGTTCACCATGTTGGTGATGGGCGAAAAATCTTTGGTCGGGTCGTACGGCAATTTGTCGTAGAGGCTGGGGTTGACGGCCAATGGACCGGCAGCACCCACGGCCAAGGTGTAGCCATCGGCCGGTGCGGCCATCAAAGCCTGCAAGCCCACGATGCCATTGGCCCCTGCCTTGTTGTCGACCACCACCTGCTGGCCCAAACGCTCACCCAACTTTTGCGCAATCACGCGGGCGATCACATCGTTACCGCCGCCGGGTGGGAACGGCACGATCAAGCGAATCGATTTATTAGGGTACGCCTGCGCCATCAATTGGCCTGCCAAAGTAAGGGCCAAACCGCCCAACACAAGTTTAGAAAACGTGACGAACTTTCTCATCGATGAACTCCTTGGGGTCAAGACGAGCTGCAAAGAATTTGCAACGCTTCGGCGGCAGATCGTCACACAAAGAAGTTTTTAAACTGTTCCATAGGCGACAGTTTTAACGCCTCTTGCCGAGGGGTTGAGGGTTTACGAGCGTGTGGTTCATAGCTTGAATTTGTAGCATGCTAACCATTCAAGACACCCAGTCTTGCCGTGCATCTTTGAAGGATCGTCATGTCCAAAGTCATCATCACCTGTGCCGTCACAGGTGCGATTCATACGCCCTCCATGTCGCCGCATTTACCGGTGACGCCGGAAGAAATCATCGAGGCATCGTTGGGAGCCGCCGACGCGGGCGCGGCCATCATTCACTTGCATGCACGTGACCCGATCACCGGCAAGCCCGATCAAAGCCCCGAAGCGTTTGCCAAGTTTTTGCCGCAAATCAAAGCCAAAACCAATGCGGTGATCAACCTCACCAGTGGGGGCTCACCGTTCATGAAGATCGACGAGCGCATCCAACCTTCTATGCGTTTTTCGCCTGAGGTGGCGTCGCTCAACATGGGCTCGTTCAACTTCGCGCTCTTCCCGATGCTGGAGCGTTTCACTGACTTGAAACACGACTGGGAACGTGAACATTTAGAGAACAGCCGCGACCTGATTTTCCGCAACACCTTCAAAGACATTGAGTTCGCGCTGAAGGCCTGCAACGCCAACCAAACGCGGTTTGAGTTTGAGTGCTACGACATTGGCCACCTCTACAACTTGGCGCACTTTGTGGACAAGGGCTTGATCAAAGCGCCTTTCTTTGTGCAATCGGTGTTCGGCATTTTGGGCGGCATTGGCACACACCCTGAAGACGTGATGCACATGAAGCGCACAGCCGACCGCCTGTTTGGCAAGGACTACCAATGGTCGGTGCTGGGCGCTGGGCGCCACCAAATGCGCATTGCGGCCATGGGCGCTAGCTTGGGTGGCAACGTGCGCGTCGGCCTCGAAGACAGCTTGTGGATTGGCAAGGGCAAGCTCGCCGAGAGCAACGCACAGCAAGTGCGCCAAGCCCGCGCCATCATCGAAGGGCTTGGGCTGGAAGTGGCCACGCCTGACGAAGCCCGCGCCATGCTGCAGCTCAAGGGCGCGGCGAACACCCACATTTAATCAACACCAACGGAGACCATCTCATGCAACGCAGACACCTCTTATCCGCCGCCGCAGCCAGTGCTGCTTCAATCACCATGCCGTCCGCTTGGGCACAAAGCGCGGGCTACCCCAGCCGCCCCATCAAAATGATCGTGCCCTTTGCCGCTGGCATTTCGCCCGATGTGATCGCACGTTTGGTGGGCGACAAACTCAGCCAAGCGCTGGGCCAACCGGTGGTGATCGACAACCGACCAGGCGCGGGCGGCATGATCGGCGCGGAGGCGGCCAGCACCAGCGCAGCGGATGGTTACACCTTGTTTTTTAGCGTCAAGGCCGTGCACGCCATTGCGCCCAATGTGTATCAAAAACCTCAGTTCAACCCTGTGCGCGACTTCAAAGCGGTGAGCCAATTGCTGCTGGTGCCGCATGTGCTGACCGCGTCTCCTAACGCGCCTTACAACACCATGAAAGAGCTGGTTGAGTACGCCAAGCGCAACCCCGGCAAGATCGACTACGCCTCCTTGGGCGTTGGGTCGCAACCGCATGTGGCCATGGAAGCATGGGCGCAACGCTTAGGCATCAAACTCAACCACGTGCCCTACAAAACCAACCCATCGCCCGATGTGATGAGTGGCGTGGTGAGCCTGTCGATTGAAGCATCAACCACCGCGATCCCGTTGATCAAGTCGGGCAAGGTCAAGGGCTTGGCCATCTCGGGCGCTGAGCGCATTCCAAGTTTGCCGGATGTGCCCACCATGACCGAGTTCGGTTCCACGCTCGATGTGAACGGCCAGATCGGTAGCTCGTGGCACGGCATCTTCGCGCCCAAAGGCACGCCCGACGACATCGTGGCCAAGCTCAACACCGAGATTGTGAAGATCGTGAAGATGCCTGACATCCAATCTCGCATGCGCGATTTGGGCCTCACGCCCACCGGTACATCGGCAGAAGCCCTGTCCACCGTCGCGGCCTCGGACTACGCGTTCTGGGGCAAGATCGTCAAAGAGTTTGACATCAAGGTGGAGTAAGGCTTGAGCACCTCACCGAACGCCAACCGCCACACCGTGGGCGTCATTGGGCTGGGCATCATGGGCTCAGTGATGGCGGCCAATTTGGTGAAGGCTGGGTTTGAGGTGTTTGGCTACGACCCCGTTGCAGCCTCACGCCAACGCCTGAAAAAAGCGGGCGGCCACGTCTGCAAAAACGTGGCCGAGGTCGCGCAACATGCCACGCACCTGTTGTTGTCACTGCCCAGCGAAGCCGCACTCGATCTCGTGTGCGCCGAGTTGCTGGCCACCGGCCTCAAGGGCTTGATTGCCGCAGAAACCAGCACCTTGCCCGAGGTGTGCAAGCTGCGCAACAAAACCGCACTGGCCCAACACCGCATCACGCTGCTGGACTGTCCCTTGTCGGGCACTGGTGCCCAAGCGCTGACCCGCGACTTGGCGGTCTACGCCAGCGGCAACGCCAAAGCCATTCGCGCCATGCATGCGGTGTTTGAAGGCTTTGCCCGCGTCCGCTATGACGTGGGCGACTTTGGCAACGGCATGCGCATGAAGCTGGTCGCCAACCTGTTGGTGGCGATTCACAACGTGTCATCCGCCGAAGCCATTTTGATGGGCGCGCGTGCGGGCCTCGACCCCGCCACGATTGTGAAAGTTGTGGCCGATGGCGCAGGCGGCTCGCGTATGCTGCAAGTGCGAGGCCCCATGATGGTGGAACGGTCATGGGAAGACGCGACGATGAAAGTGTCGACATGGCAAAAAGACATGGCGCTGATTCAAGCGCTGCTGCAAGCCACCGACACACCCGCGCCCTTGTTTTCAGCAACCCTGCCCATCTACAACGCCGCGATGGCCATGGGGCACGGCATGAACGACACCGCATCGGTCTATGACGTATTGGAGCGATGGACGCAAACGACGCCACGCGCCAAGAAGCGAAAATAAGCACTTCTTAGCTCTGCACACCGTCAGGCCATGGGCCTGACCCTCTATGGAAAATTATTTAATCTGGGCCAGCATCGCGGCCATGTTGGTGGGCTTGTCCAAAGGTGGCCTGCCAACGGTCGGCATGCTGTCCGTGCCTATTCTTTCGCTGTTCATGTCGCCCGTGAAAGCCGCTGTCATGCTGCTGCCCATTTATGTGATCTCGGACATGGTGGGCATTTGGCTGTATCGCAAAAACTTCAGCGCCATCAATTTGAAAATCCTCATCCCTGCGGGCGTGGGGGGCGTGATCGTTGGTTGGCTCACCGCGTCCATGGTGTCTGATGTGGCTGTGAAGCTGCTGATTGGCTTCATGGGCATTGGGTTTTGTTTGAACACTTGGCTCAAACGCAAAGCCCAACAAGCAGCGCGTCCTGCCGATGTGAAGAAGGGTGTGTTTTGGGGCTTGGTCGCGGGTTTCACCAGCTTTATTTCGCACGCGGGTGCGCCACCTTTTCAGGTGTACATGCTGCCGCAAAAACTCCCAAAGACCGAGTTTTCAGGCACGGCCACGATTTTGTTCGCCATCATCAACGCCGCCAAAATTTGGCCCTACCAACAGTTGCGCCCCTACGGCTACGACGACTTGATGAGTGCCGCGGTGCTGATCCCCTTTGCCTTGATCGGCACGGTGGTGGGCGCGTACCTCACCAAGAAGATTGCTGACGTTTGGTTCTACAAACTCGTGCAGTTCGGGCTGTTTGTGGTGTCGGTGAAGCTCATCGTCGATGCGGTCTCAAGTTTTTAACTCAGACGCCACCGCATGCGGCGGTGCGCGCAACGCCAAACTCAGTTGATCCACCAACTCGGCCCAATCTGAGTTTTGGGCCAAGGCTTCACTTAAAAATTCGGATTGCCCTTGCGTCCAAAACGGCGCGTCGGGCAAGCGAATGGCCTCCGATAGGGGCTGCTTGTCGCGCACGAATTGCGCAATGCTTGTGGGGTCTGACGGCAAGCCCAATTGCGCGAACAAATCTGTGAACCGATGTATCGACTGTTCCATAGGTCACCTGTTTTAAAAGCCATGGAAGACCCGTTTTTACATCAATCGCGTCCACATGTCTGCATGGCAACGACTAGACAAGCGCCTGCGACAAATGCTCAATCAGCACCGACACCCGATGCGGGATGTAGCGATTGCTGGGCAAGACCGCATAAATGCCCAAAGGCTCAGACGCGAACTGGCTCAAGATCTCCACCACCTCGCCACGTGCAATGAAAGGCTGCGCGATGAAATCGGGTTGGCGTGTGATGCCCAAGCCCTCCGCCGCCGCCTTGGTCAACGCCACGCCGTTGTTGGCGGTGATGCGGCCACGGATTGGGAAGTGCGACAACTGCCCCTCCACTTGGTAGTCCCACGAGGTGGGCGTCATGTTGATCGAATAAGCCAAGCATTCATGGTTTTGCAGTTCACGGGGGTGCGTGACTTGGCCGTGTTGCAGCACGTAGTCGGGTGACGCCACCGTCATCAGACGGCAAGTACCCAGCTTTCTCACAATGTCGCTTTGGTCCAGATTGGCCGTGATGCGGATGGACACATCGATGCCCTCTTCAATCAAATTGGCGCGCCGGTCTGAAAAATCCATGGCCAGCTGAATGTGCGGCTGCTGCTTGGCGAACTCTGTCAGCTCAGGCATCAAACGCTGCAATCCAAAACTCAGCGGCAACCCCAACCGAATACGCCCTCGGGCAACAGCCTTTTCGTCCAACAGGCTGGACTCTGCCGCATCCACCATGTTCAAGATGACGCGGCACTTTTCAAGGTAAGCCGCCCCTGCCGTCGTGAGCGTGAGGCTGCGGGTGCTGCGCGTGATGAGCTTGGTTCGGAGCTGAGTCTCCAGCCCCGCAATCTGCCGCGTGATGACGGAACGGGCCACGTTCTCTTGGTTGGCCACGGCCGTGAAGCTGCCCGCTTCGGCCACCCTGACGAACACTTGCATTGCGTTGTATTTATCCATTGTTGCGTATTTTGCAACAAGCATTTGCTGACTAGATACTTTTTCTAATTTCTTTAACAACCTACATTCGCTTCAACACACAAACTTTGAACCATGCAAAACCTTCGCAATGTCCTCTTCGTGCCACATGGCGCCCCCACATTTGCCCTGAATCCAGGCGCAGCGGGTGCAGCCATGACACAGGTGGCCAGCCGCCTGCCAACGCCACGCGCCATCATCGTGGTGAGCCCGCATTGGGAAACCCAGGTCCCCACCGTGGGCACCGCGACTTCGCTGGAAACCATCCACGATTTCTACGGATTCCCAAACGCGTTGTACGCCATGAAATACCCAGCAACGGGCTGCCCTGAGGGCGCGCAAGAAGTGGTCGCTGCGCTGAAAACGCAATTTCCACACGTTGACGTGGACGCCACGCGAGGTCTGGACCATGGCGCGTGGGTGCCATTGCTGCAGATGTTTCCGAACGCCGATGTGCCCATCATTCCCGTCTCCGTGCAAGGCCATGCAGGCCCCGCACACGCCTACAAAGTGGGGCAAGCGCTCGCCGCCTTGGCCGAACACGACTTCTTGGTGATCGCCTCTGGCAATCTGACACACAACTTGGGCGACTACCGCATCGTGGCCAGCCAACAAGGGCAATCGCCCGCTTACGTTCAGGCCTTTTCAGACTGGCTCGAAGAGCACCTGCGCCATCGCGATGTCGACAGCCTGCTTCACTACCGTCAACACGCCACCGATGGCGTGCGCGCACACCCGACCGAAGAGCACCTGTTGCCCCTGTTTGTCGCCCTCGGCGCAGCAGGCCCCTCTGCACAACCCCAGCCGTTTTACCGTGGCATCAGCGATTACGTGCTGGCCATGGACGGCTATGCCTTTGTTTGAAGAAAGCACATGAAAACCTCTTACCACCCCCTCTCCAAAGCCCTGCATTGGCTCATGGCCGTTGCCCTATTTGGCTTGCTCGCCCTCGGTTTCGTGATGAGCGACATGCCGTTGTCGCCTGAGAAATTGCAGTACTTTTCTTGGCACAAATGGGCCGGCGTCAGCGTGTTCTTTTTGGTGTGGTTTCGCCTCTTGTGGCGCGTCCTCACACCACCGCCCGCGTATCCAGCCAGCATGTCGATCCACCTGCAAAGGCTCGCGCATGGCGGACACTTTTTGCTGTACGCCTTGATGATGGTCATACCGCTGTCGGGCTGGTTGATGAGTTCTGCCAAAGGCGTTCAAACGGTTTGGTTTGGCGTGCTGCCGCTGCCCGACTTGCTGAACCGCGACAAAGAACTGGGCCAGCTCTTGGAATTGATTCACGGCAGCTTGAACTGGGTCTTGATGGCCTTGATCGTGGGCCACGTTGGCGCCGCACTGAAACACCACTTCTTCGACCGCGACGACATTCTGACGCGCATGTTGCCGCACAAACATTCACAAGGAAATGACCATGCTTAAATTTTTCAATCTCACACGTTCTACCGTTTTTGCAGCCGTGTTAGCCACAGGGTTGAGCACCGCCGCGCAAGCGCTTGAATACAAGTCGATTCAGGCCGAGAAAAGCAGCGTGACGTTCAACTACAAACAAATGGGCGTCGCCATGGATGGGAAATTTAAAAAATTCTCATCGCAGCTGAGCTTTGATCCAGCCAAAGTCGCGGCGGCCAAAGCCACGATTGAAATTGAACTGGCGTCCATCGACACGGGCTCCTCCGACGCAGACCAAGAAGTGGTTGGCAAAGCGTGGTTCAACACCGCCGCCTTCCCCAAAGCGGTGTTCGTGTCGAACCAGATCAAACAGACGGCGCCCAATCAATACCAAGTGGCGGGCAAGCTGACGATCAAAGGTCAAACCAAGGACATTTCATTTCCGCTGAAACACACACCACAAGGCGCTACCGGCCAATTCACCGGTGGATTCATCTTGCACCGCGCCGACTTCTTGATTGGAGAAGGCATGTGGGCCAAGTTTGATGTGGTGGCCAATGACATCCAAGTCAACTTTCAACTCACCGCACCCGCGGGCAAATAATTTTTAACCAGGAGTCTTTACATGACAAAACTCAACCGTATCGCCGCCGCTTTGGCCTTTGCAACTGTGGCGGCCACATCGGCCATCGCTGCACCTCAGACCTACGTGGTCGAAGGCACGCACACGTTCCCACGTTTTTCGTACTCACACTTTGGCTACTCCACACAGTTGAGCCGCTTCGACAAAACCACGGGCACCGTGGTGTTTGATGCCGAAGGCAAAACAGGCTCGGTGGACATCGTCATCGACATGACCTCGGTCAACACAGGCTTTGCAGACTTCAACGGCCACATCCAAGGCGAAGACTTTTTGGACACTGCCAAGTTCCCGAAAGCCACCTTCAAGTCCACCAAAGTGGTGTACCAAGACGGCAAGCCCACGAGCATTGACGGCCAGTTGACCATCAAAGGCGTGACCAAGCCTGTGACGTTGACGGTCAGCGCGTTCCAAGCCATGCCGCACCCCATGCTGAAGAAAGCCGCCTTGGGCGCCAATGCTTGGACGGTGATCAAACGCTCGGAGTTCAACGCCGGTAAATTCGCCCCCTACGTCGGCGACGACGTGCGCATTGACATTGCCATCGAAGCGATTCAGCAATAAAGCAAACTTGCATGAAAAAAGCACCCTCGCGAGGGTGCTTTTTTTTGTGCTGCTGAGCCGCGCCTTAAGAAGCCTTGACGCGCGCCATGAACTCGTGCGGGACCAGCGCCACTTTGTGCGTGCTGCGGTCAATGAACACAATGCCGATCTTGCCGCGCGCAACTTCGCGGTGCGTGTCTAAACACTCCATGCGATACACCAGATCAAAGCCGTAAGAGTTGTAGTCTTGCGGCACCATGCTGACGCGCATCGTCTCGCCATGAAAGCCCTCCGACTTGTATTGCGCCACGATGTCGCCCACCACGATGGGATGGCCCGCCACGTTGCCTTCGGTGTAACCCAGTGATTTGAAAAACCGCACACGCGCCTCTGACACCAAAGTCAGCAATTGCGCGTTGTCTAAATGACCACCTTGGTTGACATGGCTGATGTAGATCTGAATGTCCGTGGCAAAGATGAAATGGTCAGGGAGTTCGAATTGGATACGGGGCATGGTTTTAAAAATTAAGCGCTAGTTCAGCGCGTCCAACAAATCTTGCGTGTCGCGAATGATGGGCTGCGCCAATTGCGCCAACAAATGGCCATCGCTTGCACGCTGGGCCCACCGGTTTGAAGCCTCCAACACGGGATGGGTGTGCAAGTAGTCGGGCACCTCAAAGTCTGGGGTTTCCACCTTGAAGGCCAACAGCATGCTGAGGTAGCCTGAAAAATACAAGCTGAACATCAAGGCATTGGCCGCTTCTTGCGTGATCTCGCGGCGGCCTACGCGCTGTAAAAACAAAGCCTTGGGGGCGTGTCCTAGATTTTGTGTAAACGGTCTAATGGCAGGAAACTGCCTTCATCTTCAAAGGAAGAGAAATGACCGTAAGCAACGAACTGATAGACCGCCTGTTGGCGGATTACAAAAAGCCTGAAGACCTCATCGGAGAAAACGGGCTTCTCAAACAATTGACCAAACGCTTGGTCGAGCGAGCCCTTGAAGCCGAGATGGCTGAGCACCTTGGGCACGGCAAGAACGAACCCGTTGCCAATCCCAAGGGCAACACCCGAAACGGCAAGAGCCGCAAAACGCTCAAGGGCGAGTTTGGCGAACTGCCCATCGAGATTCCCCGTGATCGCGATGGCAGCTTTGAGCCGCAGATCGTGCCCAAGCACCAAACCCGCTGGACGGGGTTCGATGACAAGATCCTGTCCTTGTATGCCCGTGGCATGACGGTGCGTGAGATCCAAGCGCACCTCGAAGAAATGTACGGCGCAGAAGTCTCACCCACGCTGATCTCAACCGTCACCGATGCCGTGATGGACGAAGTCAAGGCTTGGCAGTCTCGCC